>CAXBBA010000073.1:0-7760 GCA_963973805.1 uncultured Halieaceae bacterium
GAATGCTGCCGGACCAGTCGGAAACGGCTTCACCGAAGAAGGAAACGCGATCCGATTCCAGGTAGTCCGCCGCCCAGGTGGCGGTGAACGTGTCCCCCGTGAACGCCAGCTGACCCCGCACAGCGGTGCCGTCCCGTTCATTGTGCTCCGTACCGGTAGTGATGTTGTCCACCAGACCATCGCGACCATGGTCCACAACGGAGAAACGACCTGCCAATTGGTCTGTGAAGGGTACGTTCAATACCGCACCGACGCGGTGCGAGCTGTAGTTGCCGATCTCACCGAGGAGTTGCAGTTCGAACTCATCCGTCGGTTTATTACTGATCATGTTGATGGCGCCGGCCACCGTGTTACGACCGAACTGGGTGCCCTGGGGACCGCGAACCACCTCGATACGTTCGCGGTCGATAATGTCCTGGTTCTGCGCCAGGGACTGGCCCATGTAGACGCCGTCCACGTAATCGCCCACGCGGGTATCAAAACCGATGTTCCGGGTGTTGGTGCCCACGCCGCGGATTCGTATGGCGGTGGAACTGTCGTTGCCGCTGGAAACCGAGAAGTTAGGTACGAACTCAGCCACTTCCCGTAACTGACGCACACCGGTTTTCTCCAGGGACTCGCCGGTCATAACACCGATGGAGATGGGCACGTCCGTGAGGCTCTCGCTGCGTTTCTGAGCCGTAACGACAACTTCCTCCAGAGGGCCGGTCTGGGCAATGGACGGAGCGCTTGCGGAAGCCAGTGCCGCAACGGCTATCATCAGGGACTTGCGGGGAAAGATGTTCATGGGACTCCTTGTTGTAACTCATTGTTCCGTTGACGGCGTCAATTTTGGGACACAGTTCCGGTCGGGGCAATAGTCCAGGGTGTGATTAGGAGCACTGGACAGCGGCCTTGTTGATGTGCGCAATTATGCATAACTGGGCATAATATATAGAGTGACAGCGCCATTAATCAGGCCCCAGGACTTTGCTGATGTTGACGATTTCGCAGATCGGCCCTTGCTCACTAGTGACCTCGTAATTCCACGGCTCACTTTCTCGCCATTCATAACCTGTGAATTCCTTAAGCCGCATCTCATCTGCGGTGAAGCTAAGCACCATGAAGGGATCAGGCCCCCTGAACTGTACAACGGCGTCACGCCTTTTCTGGCTCTGGCCAACGGCGGCACGCTCCATATCAATCTCCCACGAGCCCTGAAGGGAACCGAGGCAATCTCCCCAAGCCGCACTAGCTAGCGCCACAATGCATCCCGGCATCAGAAAATTAAGACGCGACACTTTAAACCTCTTCATCAGCTAGCTCCTTGACTAGACCCATTTGCACCCGCCTGAATAGACCAGTAGACTGGTCTTTTGGGTGAAGAGGGGGATATATTGTGAACGGAAAAATAGGGTCTTATGACGCAAAAACGAAGCTCCCGGAAATACTTCGCCGGGTAGAGGCGGGGGAGAGCTTCACCATTACAAAACGTGGCAAACCCGTCGCCGAGCTCATTCCGACCCGATCGAGCCAACAACACCAGACCGCGGCAGCGATCACCAACATTCTGAAAGCCCGGAAACAGGTTGTCCCCAATGAGGAGCTGTCCGAACTGAAGGAGCAAGGGCGGAAATGACGGCCTTTGTCCTGGATAACTCGGTCGCCATGAGGTGGTTGTTAGCCAGTGAGAAAGCAGCCGATCAACGGTATGCGGAGCGAGTATTGAATTCGTTAGTGGAATCTGAAGCGCTCGTACCCAATCTTTGGCACCTGGAAGCGGCAAATGTGCTACTGGGCGCTGTTAAACGTAAAACGCTAGTGGTTGCGGATGTCGAGCGCTTTACCACCCAGCTCGAGAGCCTGCCAGTGTCGGTCGATCCGTCCACCGCAACTCAGGCATTTGGTCACACAATGACTCTGGCCAGGGCCTATGGCTTGAGCAGCTACGATGCGGCCTATCTGGAACTCGCAGTGCGCCGAGGGCTACCTCTGGCGACGCTCGACAAGGACCTACTCAAGGCCGCCAAGCGGGCTAGCGTTGCGATCTACATGCTGTAATCGGGAGTTTTGATACAGTTCTGGAAACCACGCAGTCCATAGTTCCCTTCAAGGAGATATGCGCATAATATATATTATGTTAAATACGCGATAAGCCTGACTGAATCCGGCTTGGCTGGTCGTTGTGCACAATCAGATTGAGTGCCCGAGGCACACCGCCCCCGGATGACGGACTCCCGTCATTAAAAAATCAAATTCCGAATGATCTTTTCAAACACGCACTCCTACGATGGCATCAGCGTAAAAGGAGAAGCCTGCTTTGCATTCGTCATCCGTAGAAACTGCCGTGGGCAAAGCGATCAGTCCCTGTAACACTCTGGCGCAGATCACCCCCTATGACCTGGACCTGGTGCGCTCAGGAGATGACGCATTTGAGACTGCCTTCGCGTTTAGCGCCGGTGAATATCGCAAGCATTTCGGCGCGCAACTGACACGGGGTTTTTCCGGCTACCTCTGCATCCACCGTGCGGGTCGCCTGCAGGCCGTGTGTGGTTTTCAGAGTGCGGAAACCCCTTTGTTTCTCGATCAGTATCTGAGCGCTCCAGCCTGGGCGACGGCACAATCGAGGTTCGCAACCCCCATCCCGGCAAGCCAGTTGGTCGAGCTTGGAGGTTTCGCCGTTCGCAAGCGCGCGCTTGCCCTGCCTTTTATGGCCGCCCTGGCGCCGGCACTGCTTGATATGGGCTTCAGTCACGCGGTTGCTACCGCAACGATTCCGGTTCGGCGCTGCCTGAGTCAGGTCGGTGTAACGACGCAGGACCTGGGTGCAGCCGATCCCGTCAGCCTGCACGACAAGGCGGCAGACTGGGGTACTTACTACTCCATGCGACCTCGGGTAGTCGCCGGTTCCATCTCCCAGGCCGTGGCGTCCTTAGCGGTACAGCTCACATGTTGAAGAACCCGGTAATCGCGGCGTTGCGTAGACACGCGCAGCGCCAGGGCGAGGTTGTCGCACTCCGTGATAACTACGCCGCACTGACCTACAGCGAACTGGCCGCCGCTGTCCACTCCCTCGCGAACTGGATTCGCGGGGAAGATTGCCAATGCATCGCGCTCGACTGCGGTAGCGGCATCGCATGGGCAATAGCAGACCTTGCGGCCATGGATGCAGATGTATCCCTGGTGCCACTTCCCGGTTTTTTTACCGATGAACAGGTCCATCACGCGCTAACTACTGCGAAGGTCGACCGGGTACTCGCCGACCGGGACCACCTGGCGCGCTGGAGCTTGCTTCCCGGCGTCAGCGTGATGCAAGGCCTCACCGCCTTTGTACTCGAGCAGGACCTACGACAGGCCTCCGCCCTGCTCCCATCCTGTGGCTGTAAAATCACCTTTACCTCAGGCAGTACCGGGACCCCCCGCGGCGTTGTGCTGACCAACGAAACTCTCGCCACCTGTGCCGAGGGAATTGTCCGGGCCCTATCCCCACTGAAACCTCGCCGGCATTTGAGCGTACTCCCCCTCGCAACATTACTCGAGAACATCGCTGGGCTGTACGCGCCCCTGCTGCACGGCAGCGAGGTCTTTCTGCCGGATGAAAGGAGTACGGGATTGACCGGGGCGTCCCTTGATATCGAGCGTTTTGCCGCACTCCTTGATGGGGCTCAGGCCGATTCGATCATTCTGGTTCCACAGCTGCTGATGACCTTGGTTACCCTCGTGGAGCTGGGGTTGGTTGCCCTTCCCTCTTTGCAGATGATTGCCGTGGGTGGTGGCCGTGTTTCCCATCAGCTGCTGGAGCGTTCCGCAGCGCTCGGCCTTCCCGTTTGCGAAGGCTATGGTCTGTCCGAGTGTGCCTCGGTTCTGACCCTCAATCTGCCCGGCGCATCGCGCATGGGATCCGTTGGCCGGCCCCTGTCCCACAGTCGGATTCGGGTCGACGAGCATGGTGAGATTCTTGTCCGGACGCCGCGCATGGTGGGCTATCTGGGAGTCGAACCCGGCGATAGCGACTGGTACAGCACCGGTGATCTTGGGCACTTTGACGACGATGGATTCCTATATATCGACGGTCGCCGACGCAATGTGTTCATCACCAGCTACGGGCGCAATGTCAATCCGGAATGGCCGGAGGCCGCGCTCACACAGCATCCTGCCGTCGCGCAGGCTCTGGTATGGGGCGAAGCACAACCCCACAACCTCGCCCTATTGTGGCTTCGATATTCCCAGGACGAGGAGCAGGTCTCGCAACTTGTTGACACTGCAAATGCCGAGCTACCCGATTACGCACGCATACATCAATGGATCGTAGTGGAAGGCCTGCCAGACACGGAGTTGCAAACCAGTAACGGGCGCTTGCGACGGTCAGCGGTTCTGACCCGTTATGGAGCTCTGATCAACGAACACTATGACCGCCACGTATCCGACTTTAGCTATTACGAGAGGAGACGGCATGCCGTTTTATAAGCAACTTCTTGCACAGACTACTTCAGGCAAAGACTATCTGCTGTCTGCGCCGATCATCCACGACGTGATGGATGGACGTTTTTCCCGGGCGACCTACCTGGCATTTCTACACCAGGCATACCACCATGTGCGCCACACCGTGGCACTTCTGGAAACAGCGCGGCGGCACTTGCGCCCGGACCAGCGATGGGTCGAAGGCGCCCTTCTCGACTACATTGACGAAGAGGCCGGACACGAAGCCTGGATTCTCGATGACATTGAGGCCTGTGGCGAAAATCGTGCGGCCTGGGCGACGCGGCCGCCGGCGTTTCACACCGAGATGATGGTGGCGTTTCTTTACGACTATGCCTCGCGAGTCAATGCCATGGGTATCTTTGGCATGGTGCTGGTACTGGAGGGCACCAGTTCGAGCCTGGCGCCGGCCGTTGCCCGGATCGTGCAGGATCAACTTGCGTTACCGGATAAAGCCATGAGCTACCTCACTACGCACGGTGAGCTGGATCAGGAGCATATCAAGCATTTTGAGCAGGTCATGAACCGGGTCGTGAATCCACAGGATCAGGCAGCCATCGTCCACGTCGCCAATCGCATCTATCGCCTCTACGGCGACGTCTACCGCACGATTCCCGACGAAGCCGAGCTTGTCGCGAGGGCCGCCTGATGCGCGTAATGCTTACCGGAGCTACCGGTGGAATCGGTTCCGCCCTTGCCGTAGCACTGCTCAGTGATGGCCATGCCGTGCTGCTCCAGGGGCGCAATGCGCAGCGTCTCGATGACCTGCACTCGGTAGTTTCCGGGGGCGACTGCGCTACAGTCACCGGCGACATCAATGTTGAGGCAGATCGCGAGTGCATCGTCGAGGCCGCGCAGAACTTTGGGGTCGACACGCTGTGCAACAACGCAGCTATCAATGAGTTTGGCGCGTTTTCTGATACCGCCATAGCACCACTGATCAATACAAACCTCACCGCAACGCTGCTACTCACACAGGCGATGCTACCCGTGATACTCGCTAAAGCCACGCCCCGCCTGGTGTTCATCGGGTCCGCCTTTGGCGCGATCGGTTTTCCCGGCTACAGCGTCTATTGCGCGAGCAAATTTGCCCTTAGGGGCTTCAGCGAGGCAATTGCCAGGGAATATGCCGACACTTCTTTGCAGGTACACCATATCGCTCCGCGTGCCACATCCACCGCGATGAATGACAAACGGGTCAATGCGCTCAATGCAGAGCTGGGTACCGTTACGGAGACGCCGCAGATTGTTGCCGCCCAGGTACTGAAAGCCCTCAAAGAAAATCGGGCGCGGCTACAGCTTGGTCCCCTGCAGTCCTTGCAGACCCGCCTTAACGGAATTGCCCCGGGGGTGGTCGATCGTGCCCTGCGGGAAAAATTGCCAATCATTAAAAAGCACTTCAAGGAGTCCGCAAATGTTTAGACGGTACCTTATCGCCCTCGTGTTGCTTTCCCTGGCAACGTCAGGTCAGGCAATGACGCTCTCGGAAATCCAGAAACAGTGGGCGCAGGCGAACTACCAGCTAGAAGGTGACGAGCAGATTGAGGCGCTGGAACGGCTGAAAGCCTCCACGGAGGCCGTCGTGGTAGAAACGGGTGGTCAGAACGCGCAGTTGCTGATTTGGGACGGCATCGTCAAGAGCACGCTCGCCGGGAAAAAGGGCGGGTTGGGTGCCCTGCCCCTCGTTAAGGCGGCGCGCGATTCTCTCGAGCACGCGCTGAAGATCAACCCCGAGGCCCTGAATGGCAGCGCCTACACGAGCCTGGGTGCGCTCTATTACCAGGTACCTGGATGGCCGTTAGGGTTTGGTGACAAAGAGAAAGCCGAGAAATTGCTCAAAAGTGCGCTCGCGATAAATCCCGACGGTATCGATAGCAATTACTTCTACGGCGATTTTCTCGCCGAAACCAAGCGCATTGAGGCAGCGCGGGAGGTACTGAAGCACGCACTACAGGCGCCGGACCGTCCCGAGCGCGCGATCGCGGATGCGGGAAGACGGGCAGAAATTCGCAGGCGGCTGGCAGAGCTAGACGGGCGTTGAGGCGTTAGAAGGTCCAGAAGAAATCGATGAACCCTGTGCGGGAGACGCCGTAGAACGGAGTGTCTCCCAAGACATCCCCAGAAACCCGATAGTCCGTACCGATCTGGTTTTCACGGTTCCCCAGATTACTCACACCTAACTCCACACGCAGTTCACCGTAGCTGAAGGGAAATCTACGAATTGCTTTGGCATCGATGGAAAGAAAATGATCAAAGCGCTCACTGTTTCGAGGTCCGGAAAGCACCCGGTCACCCGACAGGAACAGGGGCGTCGTCAACCACCCCTCATGGAATCCGGCGCTCAATGCCAGCTCCCATCCAGCCAATGCAAACTGGATCCCGCCGTTAAATGTTCTCCCCTGATCCCAGCTACGCTCGACGAAGATGCCGTCGACACGATCCCGGGCGGTGGCATAAGCGTAGTTCGCCCACACCGAGCCCGGGCCGACAGGAACCTCCACACTCAGTTCGACCCCATCCGCGCGGTAGCGTTGCGGTGAAATGCGTACCCGGTCGGGCTGCAGCTCCGGCAGAAGCGTGAATGCGTTGGACAAGTTGTCGTAGTAGCTGTTCACGGATTCGATGTCTTTGCGGTAGATCTCCGCTTTAAACTCGGCCTCGAACACCGGCAGCGTCCAATCAAGAGACAGCACGAGTTGATTGCCCTTTTGTGGAGCGGCAATCGCTGTTTCCAGGTCGGCGATGGGCAGGTCATTCAGGGCCTGAGCCTGTGTGTAGCGCCCCCAGGCGGCGCGCAAATCGACGGAGTAATGAGGCTGATAAAGAAGGCCCATGCGAAAAGCAGGGTTGATTGCCTCGCTACCGTCAAAGTTCTGCGCGTCCAGACGAAAGCCCGTATCGATGAACAGTTGTTCTCCGATACGATATTTTCCAATCAGATACAGGGCTGCCTGCTGTCCCTGCTCATTGCCCTTGAAACTCTCTACCGGCGCCCTGGGGATGTTCCCAAGATGCGAAAACGCAGGATCGATGAATCGATGACTACTCATCGCGTAGTGTGCATCAAGGTGTCGAAATTCCCAGCCCCAGGCGAGGCTTCTTTCGTCCTGGAGTAACGAAAAATCCTGACTGGCAAAAACCACCAGTTGATCGATACGCTCCGTCAGGTCACCCCTTACCTTTGCCGGCTGATTGACCCACCCGGCTCGCTCGTTCTCGAGGTACCCCAGCCCTATGGTAGCGGACCACCGAATCCCCTCCTCTGCCGGTCCGTCGGTACGCAGCCAGGCATAGGCACTGCT
>CAXBBA010000074.1:0-7754 GCA_963973805.1 uncultured Halieaceae bacterium
TCCGGGCGCTCGCCCACGCTGGGCACCTTGATGGTCTGATCGGCCCCGGCCAGCTGCGTCAGGGCACAGGCGTATTTGATCTTGATCTCCTCGGCGTGCTGCGACGGCGTGCGCAGGGCCATGGCGATGTCGTTGGTCACCTGATCCCCGGCAATGGGAATGACACCGGTGTGGCGGATCGACCCTTCCGTGAAGATCGCGATGTCCGTGGTACCGCCGCCGATGTCCACCAGGCATACGCCCAGCTCCCGCTCGTCATCCGTGAGCACGGAGTAGCTGGAGGCCAGCTGCTCCAGAATGATGTCCTCGACTTCGAGGCCGCAGCGACGGATACACTTCTCGATGTTCTGCGCCGCATTGACCGCGCAGGTCACCAGATGCACCTTGGCCTCCAGGCGGACGCCGGACATGCCCTGGGGCTCCTTGATGCCCTCCTGGTTGTCGATGACGTATTCCTGGGGCAGCACGTGGAGCACTTTCTGGTCCGCGGGGATCGCCACCGCGCGCGCTGCGTCCAGGACCCGCTCCAGGTCCTGCACCACGACTTCCTGCTCCTTGATCGCGACGATGCCGTGGGAGTTGAGGCTGCGGATGTGCGAGCCCGCGATGCCGACGAAAACGGAGTGAATCTGGCAGCCCGCCATCAGCTCCGCCTCATCGACGGCGCGCTGGATCGACTGCACCGTGGAGTCGATGTTGATGACCACACCCTTCTTCATGCCCTTCGAAGGGTGGGAGCCGATGCCCACCACCTCGATGGTTCCGTCGGGGGCAAGTTCGCCGACGATCGCCACCACCTTGGAGGTGCCGATATCCAGCCCCACGATCATTTTTCTGTCCTTCGACGCTGCCATCGTTCCTACCTGTTCTCGGAATCCGGTGTGAGCCCCGCGATCTGCTCGGCTTCGACAAATGCCACGGCGGCCCCCTTTTCGTAACGCAGGTCAATGCGCGCTGGCGAGCGGCCCGCCACGGCGAGTTCGCGGTTCCACAGCTGCACGAATCGCTGCAGCCGCAGGGAAAAGTCCCGCCCGCCGAACTCCAGCACCACACCCCCTTCCAGGGTCGCTCGAAGCTGACCGAAGCTGTCTTCACTCAGCGCCACGGGGGTGAGATTGAGGGGACCCAGGCGCTCCAGCAGGCGCAGATAGTGGTTCATCAGGCGCGCCTCGCTGCCGCCCGGTCCGCGCAGCCGCGGCAGGTCTTCCCAGCGCTGGGCGTCCACCACTTCGATAATGCGGGCCTCGTGATTCAAGAATCCGTCCTCACCCCAGCGGGCGATGGGCAGCTGCTCCACCACCCGGACTTCGAGCGTGTCGGGAAAACGTCGACGCAGCTGGGCGCCGTAAACCCAGGGCAGCGCTTCCAGATCGCCGCGCAGGGCCGCGAGGTCCAGGAATGCCAGGCCACCGTCCAGCTTGCCGTTCAGAGCCTCGCGCACCGCGGACTCCCGCAGGTGTTCCAGCTTGCCCAGCACCACGATGCGCTCCACCGGTTGGGAGCGGAGCGTTTCCAACGCCAGGTACGCGCAGGCGATCAGCAGGAGCGCCGCCGCCACGGTCACTGCGTGGCGCGTGGCCTTCTGCAGCCGACCGGACATGGCCGTCAGGCGCTCGCGCAGCGTCGGCGCAGCGCGGCGGGCATTGCGGCGGGAAGCGGCCATCAGTTGCTACCCCCCGAACCCTGCTGAGCGTCCTGCCAGGACAGCCAGAGGATCTCCTCTAGCAGCTCCAGGGGCGTCAGCCCCGCGGCGCGCGCCGCCATGGGCACGAGACTGTGGGTTGTCATCCCGGGCACCGTATTCACCTCGAGCAGCTGGAAACCCGCGACCGGATCCTCCATGACATCCACGCGCCCCCAGATCCCGCAATCGAGACTGGAGAATGCGCGCAGGGCAAGATCCTGCAAACGCTGTTCCGCCGCTTCGTCGAGACCGCTGGGCACGTGGTAGCGCGTCGCCTCCGACAGGTATTTGGCGTCGTAGTCGTAGAACTCCGCCGCACTCTCGATGCGGATCGACGGCAGCGCACGATCACCCAGAATGGACACGGTGTACTCGGGCCCATCGATAAAGGCTTCCGCCAGTACGCGGTCGTCGAATCGCCGCGCCTGGGCAATCGCATCCCGAAACGCGTCCAGGTCCCCAACGCGGCTCATGCCGAGGCTGGACCCCTCCCGCGCCGGCTTGATGAATGCGCAACCCCAGCGATCCAGCAGGTCCGCGGGGTCCGTGTGCTCGTCCACCGCCACGAAGTCCGCCGTGGGCAGGCCCTCGGATTGCCAGAGGCGCTTGCTGCGAAGTTTGTCCATGGCCAGGGCGCAGCCGAGAATGCCGCTGCCCGTACCCACCACACCCATGGCCGCGAGCAGGCCCTGGGTCACGCCATCCTCTCCACCGCGACCGTGCTGGATGTTGAAGGCCAGATCGATGGACTCCAGCGCCGTCCACCAGTGCGGGTCGCCCGTATCGATGGCGACGGGTTCGTAACCGCCCTCGCGCAGCGTGGCGAGCACGGCGGCGCCACTTTGCAGCGACACCTCGCGCTCGCCCCAGCGACCACCCAGAAGCACCGCAAGGCGCAGACGACGGAGTTCCCGCTGCGGACTCATGGGGCGTCTCCCGCGGGTAGCAGAGCTTTGGCCAGGTGGCCGATATTGCCCGCGCCCTGGGTGATCAGCACGTCACCGTCCCGGAGCAGGTCCGCGAGCAGGGGCTCCACATCTTCCGCCTCGGCGGCGTAGAGGGGATCGAGCGCGCCGCGCTGGCGAATGGAACGCGCCAGGGAGCGGCTGTCGGCCCCCGCGATGGGGCCTTCCCCAGCGGCGTAGACTTCGAGGAGCAGCAGCAGGTCCGCATCGCAGAGCACGGCAACGAAGTCATCGTAGAGGTCCCGCGTCCGGGTGAAACGGTGGGGCTGATACACCATCACCAGGCGCCGTCCGGCGAAGGCCTGGCGCGCCGAGGCCAGCGTCGCCGCCACTTCCGTCGGGTGGTGGCCGTAGTCATCCACCAGCGTTACGGAGTGGCCCGCCACGGAAATATCCTCGTAGACCGAGAAGCGCCGACCCACACCGCTGAAGAAAGCCAGGCTCTCCTGGATCACACGGTCGTCGATCCCCTGGTCCGTGGCCACGGCAACGGCAGCGGTGGCATTCAGCACGTTGTGGCGACCGGGCATGTTCAAGGTGATTGCCAGGGGAGCCAGGCCCCCGGGGCACTCAACGGTAAAGCGCGTGCGCAGCCCGGCGGGCTCCATGTCCCGGATTCGATAGTCCGCCGTCGGGCTGAAACCGTAGCCCAGCATCGGACGTCCGACTTCCTCACCCAGATCGTCAATTACCGGATCGTCCACGCAGAGCACCGCGAGGCCGTAGAACGGCAGGTTGTGGAGAAACTCCACGAAGGTCTGGCGCAGGCGGGCGAAGTCACCGCCGTAGGTTTCCATGTGATCGGCTTCAATGTTCGTCACCACCGTCACCATGGGCTGCAGATGCAGGAACGACGCGTCGCTCTCATCCGCCTCCGCAATCAGGAAACGCCCCGCCCCCAGGCGAGCGTGGGTACCGGTGCTGTTCACGCGGCCCCCGATCACGAAGGTGGGGTCCAGATCCGCCGCCGCAAAGAGTGCCGCGATGAGGCTGGTCGTGGTGGTCTTGCCGTGGGTGCCTGCGACGGCGATGCCGTGGCGGTGCCGCATGAGCTCGGCGAGCATCTCCGCCCGGGGCACCACGGGGATGCGCTGATCCCGCGCGGAAACGAGTTCCGCGTTGTCCTCGCGAACCGCGCTGGAAATGACCACGACATCGGCGCCATCGACGGCCTCACCGCGGTGCCCCAGGGTCACGACGACGCCCTGGGCTTCGAGGCGTCGCGTGACGCTGCTCTCGCGCAGGTCCGAACCGCTGACGGTGAAGCCCAGGTTCACCAGGACCTCGGCGATGCCACTCATGCCGCTGCCGCCGATGCCCACCATGTGGATCCGGCGCACGCGGCGCATGGCTTCGGGAATCACGGTCGCAACGCTCACAGCAGGCCCTCCGCAAGATCGGCGATGTCCCGGGTAGCCCGGGGTCGACCGCAATGCAGACTTTGTTCCGCCATGGCTTCGAGGATCGCGGGGTCTTCGAGGAAGCGCGCGAGGTGCGCGGGCAGTTCGTCGCGCAGCACGTTCTGCTCCAGCATCACGCCCGCCTTCGCATCCGCCAGGAAGCGGGCATTGGCGCGCTGGTGATCATCGATGGCGTGAGGCAGGGGAACCAGAATTGCGGGACGCCCCGTCGCCGCCAGCTCCGCCACCGTCAGGGCACCGGCGCGACAGATCACCAGGTCGGCCCAGGCGTAGGCGCCTGCCATGTCTTCCAGAAAGGGATCCACCCGCCAATGCTTCACGCTGGCGTAGGCGCTGCGGGCGGCTTCCTCATGTTCGTTGCCGCACTGGTGCCACCAGTGGCAGCGCTCACCGAAGGACGCGGCCACCAGGGGCACTCCCTCGTTCAGCGGGCGGGCACCCAGGCTTCCGCCCAGCACCAGCACCCGCAGGGGGCGCTCGCCGGACCACTGCCAGGGCTGCTCTTCGGCCACGCTCACCAAATCGGAGCGCACGGGATTGCCCAGGTACGTGGCCTTGCCCCGCTCCGTCAATACGCCGGGGAAACCCGTGGCGATGGCCCGGGCAAAGCGCCCGAGGGCACGATTGGCGCTGCCCGCCACGGCATTCTGCTCCTGGAGCAGGATGGGGCGCCGGGTCAGCCAGGCGGCGATCGCCGCGGGTACGGAGGCGTAGCCACCCATGCCCACAACCAGCGCGGGCCGGTAGCGCAGCATCAGCAGCAGAGACCAGACCAGGGATGCCCCCAGAAGCACGAGGGCGACGAACTGCTGCCAGCCACCCTTGCCCCGCAGGCCGCGCATGGGGAGCTGGTGCAGGGGAATATGGGCCGCGGTCACGACGCGCGCCTCGAGGCCGCGCCGACTGCCGATCCAGCGCAGGCGAAAGCCCCGCTCCCGCAGCTCCTCGGCCAGGGCCAGCGCGGGGTAAACGTGTCCCCCCGTACCTCCGGCCAACATGAACGCCATGGGTGCGCTATTGCTCATTTCGCCCTCCCACGCCGACTGCGGTCCGTGGATTTGCGCAGCCCCTGCAATTCCGTGGCGACGCGAAGCACGATGCCCAGAAGTCCGCAGGCGGTGATGAGGCTGCTGCCGCCGTAGCTGATCAGCGGCAGGGTCAGCCCCTTGGTGGGCAGCAGGCCGGCGCTCACACCCATGTTCACGAATGCCTGACCGGAGAACATGATGGCGACGCCGAAGCAGAGGTAGGCACCGAAGTCCTCGCCGACGGCCCTGGCCTGGCGACCGAGGTGGAATATGCGCAGCACCAGGGCCAGGAACACGGCGATCAGGGCGACAGCTCCGACAAAGCCGGTTTCCTCGGCCCAGATCGAGAACACGAAGTCCGTGTGGGCCTCCGGCAGGTAGAAAAGCTTCTGCACGCTATTGCCCAGACCCACGCCGAACCATTCGCCGCGACCGAAGGCGATGAGCGACTGGATCAGCTGGAAACCCGCACCGTAGGGATCCGCCCAGGGATCGGTGTAAGCGATGAGGCGCTGCAGACGATAGGGCGCCGCCTGGATCAGCAGGCCACCGAGGACGACGGTCACCACCATGATCACGGCGAGGTGGCCCAGGCGCATGCCCGCGAGGAACAGCATGCCGAACACGGTGGCCAGCATGATGACGCTGGCGCCGAAGTCCGGCTCCGCCAGCAGCAGGACCGCAACCAGGGCAACCACGAGCATGGGACGCAGGAAGCCCCGCCAGCTCTCGCGGAGCACCTGCCCCTGGCGCACGAGGTAGCCGGCCACGAAGAGAATCATCGCCGCCTTCGCCAGCTCCGAGGGCTGCAGCGTGAGCGGCCCCAGGGCCAGCCAGCGCTGGCTGCCATTCACGTTGCGCCCAACGCCGGGCACCAGCACCAGGATCAACAGCAGACTGGACAGGAGCAGCCACACCCAGGCGCTGCGGTACCAGAAGTTTACGGGCACGCGGTATGCCACGGCCCCGGCGATGCAGGCCAGGGCGAGGTAGATGCCATGGCGCTGGGCGTGGTGCCACATGTTGCCGTAGTGCTCCTCGGCATAACCCACGGAAGCCGAGGTAATGGCGATCAGCCCCACGAGCAACAGGCAGGCTGCGAGTGCGGAAAGCACGAGGTCCGGCGCGGCGACCCTGGGCGCGGCGGTGCGACTCATGGGCTCACCTCCCGGGCCACCGCAGCGCGGAACGCGTCACCGCGCTCCCCGAAGCTGCGGAACTGATCGAAACTCGCGCAGGCCGGTGACAGCAATACCACCTGCCCCGCCTGGACCCGGGCCGCGGCCAGAGCCACGGCCTGATCGAGGGTGCCGGCGTCGATGAGTTCACTGCAGCCATCCAGAGCCGTGGCCAGTGCTTCCGTCGCCTCACCGATGAGAAACACGGCGTCGCAGTGACGGCGCACCGCTTCGCCCAGCGTCCTGAAGTCCGAATCCTTGTCTCGCCCCCCGGCGATGAGGAGGACGCGGGATGTCGCACCCAGACCCTCGATCGCCGCGAGCGCCGCGCCCACATTGGTGGCCTTGGAGTCGTTGATCCAGCGTACGCCGTCGCGCTCAAGCACGGTTTCACAGCGGTGCGGCAGTCCCCGGAAGCACCCCAGGGTTTCCAGCATCGCCGCCCGGGGCAGCCCCGCAGCCTCACCGAGGGCCAGGGCCGCGAGGGCGTTACCCAGGTTGTGTTCACCCGGCAGCGCCAGGTCGCGCACCGGCATGAGCAGCTCCGCACCCCGGGCGATGAAACGCTCGTCGCCATCCTGGCGAAGACCGTAACCCTGCAGGTCCGGCTCCCCCACGCACCAGCTGATGCTGCGCTGGCCGTCGATCTGTGGGGGGATCGTCAGCACGTCATCGCGATGGAACACCACGGTGTCACAGCTGCGGAATATGCGGTGCTTCGCCTGGTGATAGCGCGGCATGTCACCGTGGCGATCGAGGTGGTCCGGGGTAACGTTGAGCACCGTAGCCACACTCAGGCCGAGGCTCCCGGACAGCTCGAGCTGAAAACTCGACAGCTCGAGCACATACAGTTCGCAGTCATCGTCCAGCAGGTCCAGCGCCGCAGTGCCCAGATTGCCCCCCACGGCGACGCGGCGCCCGGCGTTGCGCGCCATGGCACCTACGAGTTCCGTTACCGTGGATTTGCCATTCGATCCTGTAATACCCACCACCGGGGCCCTGGCTGCGTCCATGAACAGATCAATGTCACTGCGGAGCGTGGCGCCAGCGGCCACCGCTTCCTGCAGCCATTTCTCTGTGGGTGCGATGCCGGGACTCACGATCAGTTCCCCCGCGGTGCTGAGCACATTCTGGGGAACGGAGCCCAGCAGCAGCGGCACCTCGGGCATCTCGGCCTGCATCTCCACCAGTCCCGGGGGCACGTCGCGCGTGTCTACCACGCAGAAGTCCCGGCCGCTCCGATGAAGGTGCCGCGCCACGGCGAGCCCCGTAGTGCCGAGTCCGACGACCACGGTGCGGGCGGTGGTGCTGATGAGCGTAGCCATTGTTGTCGCAGCCTCCCCCATTAGCGCAGCTTCAGCGTTGCCAGGCCGAACAGCACCAGCATCACCGTGATAATCCAGAAGCGCACGATCACCCGC
Source organism: uncultured Halieaceae bacterium (assembly GCA_963973805.1). Taxonomy (GTDB): domain Bacteria; phylum Pseudomonadota; class Gammaproteobacteria; order Pseudomonadales; family Halieaceae; genus Congregibacter. The sequence continues at coordinate 7,698 of CAXBBA010000074.1, forward strand.
GGCTCCGGCCAGCCCTTGAGTTCGTAGTGGTGGTGGATCGGTGCCATGCGGAACAGA
>CAXBBA010000075.1:0-7748 GCA_963973805.1 uncultured Halieaceae bacterium
CAGCGGGGACATGTTCGGCGTCAGCTATGCACGCCAGCGCTTCAGCTCGGGGAACTTTCTCATGCCCGCGACGACCCCGACGCAGTTCGACCCGCAGCTGTATATCGAATCGGTGCAGGCTCTGGCGGCAAAGGCCCCGCGACGCTTTTACCTGACGCACTACAGCGCCCTGGAATATCAGGGTGACGAAGCGGAGTTGCTAATCTCCCAGCTCTCGGCGTACGCAGAGCTTGGGGAGCGTGACGACCTGGACCTGGACGCCATCGAGAGCACCGTGCTCGACATTACGCTGGAGCACCTGAAGCAGCGCACCAGCACCACCGCCGCGAACGATGAGCTCGACGCCCTACGCATGGATGCGAAGCTCAATGCCCAGGGCATTGCCTGGTGGCGCCAACAGCGCTGAACGCGCCGGACTCACCAGTCGCTGAGGGATGGTCCGAAGATGTGCTGGGAACGACCGATCACATGCTGACTGTGGCCGACCAGCAGCGGATCGGGACGACGCACCAGGTGCGTGTCTTTCTCCGGGTAGTCCAGCGAGTAGAGAAAATGCTGCATGCAGGCTAGGCGGGCGCGCTTCTTGTCCGTGGACTTGATCACGGTCCACGGCGCATCGGCGGTATCCGTGTAGAAGAACATCGCCTCCTTCGCTTCGGTGTAGTCGTCCCACTTGTCGAGGGAGGCGCGATCAATCGGTGACAGCTTCCACTGCTTGAGCGGGTCCGTTTTGCGGCGCTCGAAGCGCGTGAACTGCTCCTGTTGCGTCACCGAAAACCAGTACTTGAACAGCCGGATCCCACTGCGTACCAGCATGCGCTCCAGGTCCGGCGTCTGACGCATGAACTCCAGATACTCCTCGGGAGTGCAGAACTCCATCACCCGCTCCACCCCGGCCCGGTTGTACCAGGAGCGGTCGAAGAACACGATTTCTCCTTCCGTAGGCAGATGATTGATGTAGCGCTGGAAGTACCACTGGCCCCTCTCCAGCTCCGTCGGCTTCTCCAGGGCCACCACGCGGGCACCGCGGGGGTTCAGGTGCTCCATGAACCGCTTGATGGTTCCCCCCTTGCCCGCCGCGTCACGACCTTCGAAGAGCACCACAAGCTTTTGGCCCGTGTCCTTGACCCACTGCTGAACCTTGAGCAGCTCCACCTGCAGTGCCGCCTTTTTCTGCTCGTATTCCTTGCGCGGAATCTTGGTCTGGTAGGGATAGTCACCGCTGAGAAACAGCTTTCGGATCGCCGCGGGGTCCCGGCGCAGCATCGCCAGTTCGTGCAGGCGGGCGCTGCCCCCCTCCCTCGCCGCTACCTCGGCCTGAGTCTCGGTCTCGACATCGTGGGACGTATCGACTGCCGACTCCTGCGGGGGATTAAGGTCATCCATGTATTGCTTCTCCGGTGATTTCTGACTATGGCCGACACTTTCCCAACTCATACCGGGCACTGCAATGACCCGGATCAATGAAGAACCAAAGCCCCCCCAAACTGGGTGGCTTCAGCCCTTCAAGTCCGCCGCCTCGCTGTGCACAATGGCGACTTCGCAATTCCGGATTCGAAAATGACTGTCCCGCAACAATATTCTAAGAAGCTCATTATCGGCGCCCTGGCGCTGATCGTTTCTCTGTTCCTCTCGCCCCTCGGCCACGCCCTCGATAGCGCCAGCGATCCCGCAGCGGAAACTGCCCGGCTCCACACCTGGCTGGACAAGGCCTACGAAGAGGAGCTGGCCTTCACCCCCGAGTCTCTGACGGTGCTGGGACGCCGGGAGCACTACGACCAGCTCGATGACCCGAGCATCGAAGCCCGCGACCGGCGCATTGCCTGGTACGTGGACTCCGTAGCCGCCATGGAGGCGGAGTTCGACTATGAATCCCTGGATCAGGAAGGTCGCCTGTCCTACGACTTCTGGATCTACCGTCTGAAACGCATGCAGGACACCCGGAAGTATCGCCACCTGCAGTTGCCCATGAGTCAACTCCAGGGCCTGCACACGGAGCTCCCCGAGTTCCTGATCAACTACCATGAGGTGGAGTCAGCGAAGGATATACAGGCCTACATCTCACGCCTTGGCCAAATCGCTCCCTACCTGCTCACTCAGTTGGACGAGGTCCAAAGCGCTGCCCAGAATGGAGTTCGCGCCCCGAAGTTTGCCTACGACACGGTGATTCGCCAGACCCGGGGATTCATCACCGGCGCGCCCTTTGACGACAATGGCGACAGCCCCCTCTGGGCCAATGCGAACGGCAAGATCGACGACCTGCTGCGCAATGGAGCCATCACCGAACGGGAAGCCCGGGAACAGCGGGATGCGGTCCGCTCCCTGCTCCTCGACAGCTTCGGTCCCGCCTACGCAGAAGTCCTGTCGTGGTTCGAAGGGGACCGCCCCCTGGCATCTGCGGACCCCCGCGGCGCCCTGTCCATGGAAGACGGCAACGCCTACTACGCCGAGCGCCTGCGCTACTACACCACCACCAACATGAGCGCCGCTGAGATCCATCAGCTCGGCCTGCAGGAAGTCGCACGCATCCACGGCGAAATTCGCGCCCTGATGGAGGAGGTCAACTTTGAAGGGGATTTGAAGGCGTTCTTCAACTACATTCGCGACGACGAATCCTTCTATTACCCCAGCACCGACGAGGGCCGCCAGGCCTTCAAGGATGAGACCCAGTTCTATCTGGATCGTATCAACAAGCGCCTGCCCGAGTATTTTGGCGTACTGCCCAAAGCCGGCCTGGAAGTGCGCCGCGTGGAGGCCTTCCGGGAACGGGACGGAGCAGCCGCGTTCTACCAGCAAGGCACCCCCGATGGCAGCCGACCCGGCGTGTACTACATGCACCTGTCGGACATGGGCGCCAACAACCGCTCGGACCTGCAGACCACCGCCTATCACGAAGGCAATCCGGGACACCACATGCAGGTGTCCATTGCCCTTGAACGAGACGACCTGCCGCTGTTCCGCAGCGACGTGTGGTATTCCGGCTACGGAGAAGGGTGGGCGCTCTACGCGGAGCAGGTCGCTTTTGAAATGGGGGTATACGACAACCCCTACTACAACGTTGGGCGCCTCGTATCCGAAGTATTCCGGGCCATTCGCCTCGTAGTGGATACGGGTATCCATGCCCTGGGCTGGAGTGAAGAGCAGGCGGTGCAGTACATGCTCGACAACTCTGCGGTACCCGAGGCCTCCGCGCGCTCCGAAATTCGCCGCTGCATTGTCTGGCCAGGTCAGGCGACCGCCTACAAGATCGGCATGCTCAAGATCCTGGAGTTGCGCCGCTACGCCCAGACCATGCTGGGTGACCAGTTCAGCATTCGGGACTTTCATGACCTGGTGCTCGCCGGCGGCTCCCTTCCCCTGGAAATTCTGGAGAATCGCGTACAACAGTGGGTCAGCTCCCAGCAGCAGTTTGATGCCACCGTACGCCGCGGCCCCTACGGCGTCGCCCATATCAAGGCCGATGACTACGCCTCCCTGGGCTACGGTGAAGGCTACGCCGCGGCGGAGGACCATGTTTGCAACATCGCCCATGCACTGCTGCAGGCTCGCGGCGAAACCTCCCGCTATTTCGGTGCCGGAGCCAACAACGCAAATGTAGCGAACGACGCTACGGTGCGCGCGCTGGACATCTCGGGCCAGGCCCGCGTGGCTCTGGACGCGCAGAGCCCCAGGATCCAGCGGTGGATAGCGGGGTACACCGCCGGCTATAACCGCTACGTGGCGGAACACCCCGGCTCCCGCAATGACTCCTGGTGCAGCAGTGCGCCGTGGGTTCGCGCCGTCACCCCGGATGACTTCATGGCGCGCATGGTGCACCTGGCCCTGACGCTGCCGCGCATGGGTGCGGCGGTGGCCGCAGCCCAGCCTCCCGGGCAGACAGTGGCAGCGGCAACGAGCAACCAGCCCCTGCTGGCCCAGGCTCTGGACAATGCGGCGCTTCAAGGCATGGGTTCCAACGGCTGGGCCATCGGCAAGGATATGTCGGAGAACGGTCGCGGACTGCTGCTGGCCAACCCCCATTACCCCTGGTACGGCGCCAACCGCTTCTGGGAGAAGCATCTGACGATCCCCGGAGAGTTGGACGTCTACGGTGTTGTCACCCTGGGCGCCCCCGGCGTTGCCATTGGCTTCAACGCCAACCTGGGCTGGACCCATACCGTGTCGGCCAGTCAACGCCTGGTGCTCTATCGCCTGACGCTGGATCCGGAGAACCCCCTGCGCTACCGCTACGGTGATACCTGGCGCGAGATAGAGGCGCGGGAGTTGCAGGTGCCCGTCGCAGACGGCGAGGACGGAATCCGCCTCGAGCCCACGACGGTGTACTTCAGCCACTACGGCCCGATGCTCACCCTGCCCAACATGGCCTGGGATCAAGAGTTCGCCTACACCGCCCGGGACGCCAACATGGGCAATTTCTGGCTCCTGGCCCAGTGGATGGCCATGGGCCAGGCGCAGGATCTGGATACCTTTATCGACGCCCATCGCCAGTTCAACGCGATGCCCTGGGTGAACACCATCGCCGCAAGCAAGGATGGCCGGGCCCTGTACCTGGACAACTCCACCGTGGGCAATCTGAGCAGCGAAGCCCAGGATGGCTGGCGCTCTTCCCTCGCCAACGATCCCCTCGCCGCCGGCCTGCGCAAAGATCGCGGCATGGTGCTCCTGGACGGTAGCGATCCAGGCAACGAGTGGATTGATACGGGCGACACACTGGTTCCCGGGACCGTCCCCTTCGATGAACGCCCGGCGATAGAGCGCAGCGACTACGTATTCAACGCCAACAACAGCTACTGGCTGAGCAGTCCGCGGGCACCCCTCACGGGCGCCTCGGTGCTCTACGGTCGCACCGATGCACCGCGCTCCCTGCGCACCCGCATGAACGTTCACATGCTCGAGAACCGCTACGGCGACGCAGGGGACAACGGTCGCTTCAGCATGACTGATGTGCAGAAGTCGCTGTTTGAAAATCGCGGTCTGGCGGCAGAGCTGCTGCTACCGGGGCTGAAAACCGCTTGCGAACAATCCCCGGACGATCTTGCACGGGCCTGCGAAGTCCTGGCAGCCTATGACGGCAGCCTCAATCTGGACAGCCCCGGAGCGGTGCTGTTCCGCGAATGGCTCACTCGCTACGAGTACGCTGAGACCCTCGGAGATGGCAGCCTCTTTGGCGAGGCCTTCGCCGCCTCGGACCCCGTGGATACCCCCCGTACCCTCGGGGATCGGGCACGGGCCATGGAAGAGCTGGCGCGTGCCGTCGAGGTACTCGACGAGGCGGACCTGCCCCTGGATGCGACCCTGCGCGACGCGCAGTTTGCCTGGCGCGCGGGCGAAGCAATCCCCATCCATGGCGGCATACGTCGCGAAGGCGTGGCTAACATGCAGATGGTTGGCAACCCCTCCGACTCACCGATCTCCGGCATCCAGGCGACCACGATTGGCGACAGCCGCTTCCTGACGGACGCGGGCTACCCCGTGATCCACGGCAGCAGCTTTATCCTGACCCTGGCCTTCGATGACAAGGGACCGGTTGCCGAGGCGCTGCTGAGCTACAGCCAGTCGGGCAATCCCCACTCGCCCCACTTTGCGGACCAGACTCTGCTCTACAGCGACAAGCAATGGCGCCCCGTGGCCTTCCACGAGGCCGACGTGGCGGCTGCCACGACCTCAATCCGTCGCCTGCAAAGCGGCAACTGAGGGTTGGGAACCCGGGGTCGCCCCCGGGTTCCTCAGCTGCGGAATCCCTCGGGGTTCCCGGACTGCCAGCGCCAGGCGTCCTCACACATGCGCTGCAGGTCAAAACGCGCCTGCCAACCGAGTAGCTCCCGGGCCTGCTGCGGGTCGGCGTAGCACTCGGCCACATCTCCGGCTCGCCGATCCACAATTTCGTAGGCAACGGTCGCGCCGCTGGCCCGTTCGAAGGCTTCGACGACTTCGAGCACGCTGTAGCCGGTGCCCGTGCCCAGATTCACCACCAGCGGATCATCTGCGGAACGCTGGGCCAACGCGGCCAGGGCCGCGACATGGCCTTCGGCGAGATCCTGCACGTGGATGTAGTCGCGAACCCCGGTGCCGTCGCGGGTGTCGTAGTCCCCGCCGAAAACACTCAGGCGGTCGCGCCGACCTACGGCAACCTGGGCCACGTAAGGCATGAGATTGTTGGGGATGCCGGCGGGATCTTCGCCAATGCGCCCGCTGCTATGGGCCCCCACGGGATTGAAGTAACGCAGCAGTGCAAAGCGCCACCCCTCTCCCGCTCCACATAAGTCGAGCAGCATATCTTCGATCATCAGCTTGCTGCGTCCGTAGGGATTGGTGGCGCTGCGCGGAAAATCTTCCGTGATCGGCACGGACGCCGGGTCTCCGTAAACCGTCGCGGAGGAACTGAACACCAGGGAGCGCAGATTGCGACTGGCCATCGCGCGCAGCAGTGAAACGGTGCCCTTTACGTTGTTGTCGTAGTAGCGCAGGGGCTGGCTCACGGATTCACCCACCGCCTTGAGCCCGGCGAAGTGCACCACGGCCTGGGGCTGGAATTCATCGAGCACCGCTCCCACCGCCTCTTCATCGCGGATATCGGCCTCGTAGAAGCGTGGTCGTTCGCCGAGGATTTCTTCGAGGCGATCCAGCACCACGGGGGAGCTGTTACACAGATTATCCAGCAGCGCGGTCTCGTACCCCGCCTGCGTGAATGCCACACAGCTATGGGAACCGATGTACCCGGCCCCCCCTGTGAGCAGTACGCGCGCCTTCGACATGATGAACTCCCTCACAAAATCGCCAACGCTACCAGCGGATTGTTGCACTGGATAGCCTGAATTTCGCTGGTCTTTGATACTATCGGCGTTTTCCGATGCCACAGGATCTACCATGCTTGTTCTCGTTACCGGCGCCGCGGGCTTTATCGGCTATCACCTCAGCAAACGTCTCCTCGCCGAGGGCCACGACGTTGTCGGCCTCGATAACCTGAACGACTACTACGCCGTCAGCCTCAAGAAGGACCGTCTGGCGCAACTTCAGGATCAGGAGCGATTCACCTTCGAGCAGCTCTCCCTCGAAGACCGGAGCGCGATGGAGGACCTCTTCCGTCGCTACACCTTCGAGGCGGTGATCAATCTGGCGGCGCAGGCTGGCGTACGCTACTCCCTCGAAAATCCCCGCGCCTACATCAGCAGCAACATCGACGGATTCATGAACATTCTCGAGGGCTGTCGCCACGCCTCGACACCGCACCTGATCTACGCATCCAGTAGCTCCGTGTACGGCATGAACACGCAGATGCCGTTCTCTGTACATGACAACGTGGACCACCCCGTATCGCTCTACGCCGCCACGAAGAAGGCCAATGAGCTGATGGCGCACACCTATTCCCACCTGTACGGACTGCCCACGACGGGCCTGCGCTTCTTCACCGTGTACGGCCCCTGGGGTCGCCCGGACATGGCCCTGTTCCTCTTTACCCGGGCCATGCTCGAAGGCAAACCGATCAAGGTGTTCAACGAAGGACGCATGCAGCGGGACTTCACCTACATCGACGATATCGTCGAGGGAATTACGCGCCTGCTGGGTAAACCCGCGACACCCAATGGCGACTGGGATTCGGCGTCACCGGACCCGGGCAGCTCCAGCGCGCCCTACCGCCTCTTCAACATTGGCAATAACCAGCCCGTCGCCCTGATGGATTTCATTGGCGCCATCGAGGAGGCCCTGGGCATCGAAGCCGAGAAGGAACTGCTGCCGCTGCAGCCCGG
>CAXBBA010000076.1:0-7645 GCA_963973805.1 uncultured Halieaceae bacterium
CCCTGGACGCGGACCATTTTCTGCAGCTGGGCATGCATGCCGACCAGATCAGCGTAATCGGCAGCATCAAGTTCGATGTCTCCCTGGACGAGGCGCTGCGCGAGCGCGCGGCGATGCTGCGCAAGGACTGGGGGCTTGGCCACCGCCCCGTGTTTATCGTCGCCAGCACCCACGAAGACGAAGATGCCCTCGCCCTGGATGCGCTGGCGATGCTCGAGGAGCGCTTTGGCGATGTGCTGATGCTCCTCGCGCCCCGCCACCCGGAACGTTTTGACGATGTGGCGGCGTTGATGGAGCGGGGCCTGGCCCTGCTTCGCCGCTCCGGGCAGGGCGTCCCCGTCGCGGAAACGCGGGTGCTGCTCATCGACACCCTGGGGGAGTTGCTGCTGCTCTTCGGCGTCGCCGATGTCGCGGTGATCGGCGGCAGCTTCATTCCCCGGGGTGGGCACAATCCCCTCGAGGCGGCGGCCTGGGGCCTGCCGGTGCTCTGCGGGCCGTCCATGTTCAATTTTGAGGATGTGACCCAGCGTCTCCAGTCTGCGGGCGCTTTGGAACAGGTCTCGACGGCGCGGGAGCTGGCGGCGGGCCTGACGGCCCTGCTGGGAGATCGGGAGGAGGCGCAGCGCCGTGGCGCTGCGGCGCGCCGGGTGCTGGAGAGCAACCGCGGCGCGGTGGACAGGCTGATGAAGGCCCTCGCGGACCTACTTGGGAGTCGTTGAGCTCGTGGGGGCCGGCGGCTCCTTGAGGAAGCTGTCCAGGCGATTCACGTCTTCGGGGCTCAGCAGTCCCGCCTGCTCCTTGAGGCGCAGCGTATTCAGGATGTAGTCGTAGCGGCTGTTGGCGTAGTCGCGCAGGGCGCTGAACAGCGTGTTCTGGGCATTGAGCACATCCACGATGTTCCGCGTGCCGACTTCGTAGCCGGCCTGGGTTGCGTCCAGGGCGCTGCGTGAAGATATGATGCTCTGGCGGCGTGCGGCGACGCGGGCCACGTCATTGACCACGGTCATATGCAGGGAACGGGCGTCGGTCACGGTCTGGCGCGTCAGATTGATGCGCTCCTCCCGGGCGGCGTTGTACTGCTGCGCGGCGCGGCGGCGCTCGGCGCTGAGGCCGCCACCGGTGTACAGCGGCACGGACAGCTCCACGCCCCAGACAGCTTGCTCCTGCTCACTGTCCGGCGGGAAGTTGAAGATGCCTGCGGGATCCTGGAAGCGCGAACCTTCCGTATCGTAGTCCGAGTAGGACGCGGAGCCGCTGATGGTCGGTGCGTGGGCCAGGCGATTCGCCTTGGCGTTCTGGCGCGCGGCTTCCTCGGCGTATTTGGATGCCGCCAGGGTGAAGTTGTTTTCCAGCGCGAAGTCCACCCACTCGGAGCGGTCTGCGGGCTCGGGCAGCTTCACGTCAAAATTCTCCTCCAGCACGTCCAGCGTGTCGTGGCGCTGGCCCGTGAGCACCGTCAGGTTCTCGAGGGCGACGGCGACGCTGTTTTCGTCGGCGATGCGGTCCACCTGGGCCAGATCATAGGCGGCCTGGGATTCGTAGACGTCGGTGATGGCGATAAGGCCGACTTCGAAGCGCTGCTGGTTCTGCTCCAGCTGGCGGCCGAAGGCCTCTTCGCGAGCCTTCGAGGCCCGCAGGTTGTCCTGGGCGCGCAGCACGGCGAGATAGGCCTCGACCACGCGCACAATCAGATTCTGCTGCTGGCCGGCGAAGGTGGCCTCCGCCTGCCTGCTCAGCTCGCGTCCCGACTGGAACGAAAACCAGGCGGGGAGGTCGAAGATCGCCTGAGACAGGGACACCTGGTAGCCGTCGGTGTCGATGTCCGTGTTGTCAAAGGTGTTGCCGATCACCGGGGCACCGCTGGGATCAAATCCGATGATGCCGGGGCTGGTCGTGTCCGTGTCGGAGTTCTGGTAGCTGTAGGAGGCGCTCACCTGAGGCAACAGCTGTGACAGGGCGGCCTTCTCGTCTTCGAGATTGGCCAGGTACTGAGCCTGTTGCGCCTTGAGCGTTGCGTCATTCTCCAGCGCGAGTTCATAGATATCGCGGAGAGATTCCGCCTGGGCGCCAGTGACCAGACCGGTAGCCATAAGAGCCGCGATGGAGGCGAGCAGCACCTTGCGGGGAAATTGCATATAGAGATCCTTCGAGTTTGTCACGGCAGCGCAAATTCGCCGCGCAGATAATATCAGTTCTGCCGACTGCTTCGCAGTGCTGAAATGTCGCAGCTGGTGCATCACAATGGTTCTCAATCTTAGGTGCTACACTCGATGAAGCTCCAGCGCCATGGCCGCCACTGGTCGCAGGCAGCCCGCAGTTGGTCGCATTGGCGCTCCATCGCCTTGGGCGGCCCATGATTCATGGCGCCGACGGGCCCGGGGAACGCCGGCAGAATGCGGCGCTGAAACAGTACTAAAACAGCACTACAGCAGCACTAAAGCAGCACTAAAGCAGCACTAAAGCAGCACTAAAGCAGTAATACAGCAGCACTACAGAATCACAGTCAGAGGAATCGGATCGCGTGACAAAAGACAGGTACAAGGTGGATCTCCGGGCGCTCCATGCCCTGTGCGAGGCCAACTACGCCCGTCTCCTGCGCCTCTTTCCCGACTACGAGAGCTGCAACAGCCGCCAGATTGCCCTGCCCCGGGTGCGCGTGCGCCTCGACGTGGTGGAACGCAGTCGCTACACCACGCTCTTTTCGCTCCGGTCCTTTGCACCCGCCCGACCCGACGACGAGGCCGGAGCCGAAATCGATGGGGACCGCCGATTCTGGCTGGCCCCCCTGCGCATGGAGCTGCGCGCATATCACGACGCCGGCATGCTCGAAGTCGTCAACGTTCAGGACCGCGGTCCTACGGCGGGTCGTTACAGTTATCCGAACTCCGCCATGCACCAGCAGGACGAGAAGGCGCAGCAGAATGCCTTTCTCGCGGACTGGCTCTCCCATTGCCTGCACCACGGGGCGGTGGACCAGACGGTATTTGAGCCGCGCAATACCCTTCCCGGTACGGAGCCAGCGTGAGGTCATGGCGTTTTGACTGCTTCGGACAATCGTATTCGGGAACTCCCCATCGATGGCGACACGGTGCGCCTCGTGCAGATCACCGACACCCACCTGAAGGGCTATCCCGGCGGCACGCTGCTGGGCATGGACACGGATGATTCGGTGCAGGCGGTTATCGATCTGGTAAAGACCGAATACCCCGACCCCGACCTGATTCTCGGCACCGGAGACCTCGCGGATTCCGGCGCTGCCGGTGCCTACGAGCGCCTGATGGACTACTTTGGCTCCATCTCCCCTGATCACTACTGGCTGCCCGGCAATCACGACCTGCGGGATGTGATGGTTGAAGTCGGCGGGGCCCATCGCCTGCCCGAGGTGCTGCGCGTGGGTAGCTGGCAGATCGTGATGCTCAATTCCCAGATTCCCGGCGAGGTGGGAGGCCACCTGGGAGAGGAGGAGCTAGGAAAGCTCGATGAACACCTCGCCGCGGGTGAAGCGGCGGGGCTCTTCAGCCTGGTCTGCCTGCATCACCAGCCGGTCCCCGTGGGCTGCGGCTGGCTCGATGAGCAAATGGTGCAGGATGCGGATGATTTCTTTGCCGTGGTGGATCGCTACAGCAAGGTGCGCGGCGTGCTCTGGGGCCACGTGCACCAGGTGCTGGACGCGATGCGCAACGACCTGCGGCTGCTATGTACACCCTCGACCTGCGTGCAGTTTCTTCCCCAGCAGGTGGACTTTGCAGTGGACAGCCGGGCTCCGGGCTATCGCTGGATGGAGCTGGGCAGCGATGGCGTGATACGCACCGGTGTGTCCCGCGTCGAATCCCGCGAGTTTAATGTGGACAGGGACGCCGGCGGCTATCTTTGAGCGTCGCAATCGCGGCGTCGCGGTTCTACTCATGTACAATGCCGCGATCTTCATCTGCAGGTCTTTTACCCCGCCGTGAGCGAATATTCGTCTGAATCCATCGAGGTCCTCACGGGTCTCGAGCCGGTGCGCAAGCGCCCCGGCATGTACACCGATACCACCCGCCCCAACCACCTCGCCCAGGAGGTCATCGACAACAGCGTCGACGAAGCCCTGGCGGGCCACGCCCGGCAGATTGATGTGGTGTTGCACGCCGACGGCTCCCTGTCGGTGACCGACGATGGCCGCGGCATGCCCGTGGACATGCACCCGGTGCAGAAGAAGCCCGGTGTCGAGGTGATCCTGTCCACGCTGCACGCGGGCGGCAAGTTCTCCAGCAAGAACTACCAGTTCAGTGGCGGCCTGCACGGTGTGGGCGTGTCGGTGGTGAACGCCCTGTCCAAATCCCTGACGGTCACGATTCGCCGTGATGGCCAGGTGCACGAGATGAGCTTTGCAGGGGGCGAGAAAACCAGCGAGCTTAAGGTGGTCGACACCGTCGGCAAGCGCAACACCGGCACGCGCGTGAGCTTCACGCCGGACCCCAAGTACTTCGACTCCATCAACTTCTCGGTGCCGCGCCTCATCCACGTACTGCGCGCCAAGGCGGTGCTCTGCCCCGGCCTGCGGGTGACCTTCCTCGAAGAGAAGAAGGGTGAGAAAGAAGAGTGGTACTACGAAGACGGGCTGACGGACTACCTGCTGGGGGCCACGGGCGGTTTTGCCACGCTGCCTGCGGAGGCCTTCACCGGTAGCTTCGGCACCGACACCGAGGCGGTGGACTGGGCCGTGCAGTGGCTGCCCGAGGGCGGCGAGCTGGTGACCGAGTCCTACGTCAACCTGATCCCTACGGCCCAGGGTGGCACCCACGTGAACGGCCTGCGTACGGGCCTGCTGGATGCCCTGCGGGACTTCTGCGAGATCCGCTCCCTGCTGCCGCGGGGCGTCAAACTGACCCCCGATGATATCTGGGAGCGCTGCGCTTACGTGCTTTCGTCCAAGCTCGAAGACCCGCAGTTTTCCGGTCAGACCAAGGAGCGCCTGAGCTCCCGCGAGGCTGCGGCGTTTGTGTCCGGCGTTGCCAAGGATGCCTTCAGCCTGTGGCTGAATCAGCACACCGCCGATGCGGAGGCGCTGGCAGAGCTGTGCATCAGCAACGCCCAGCGCCGCCTGCGCAGTGCCAAGAAGGTCGTGCGCAAGCGAGTCACCGCCGGTCCGGCGCTGCCCGGCAAGCTGGCGGACTGCTCCGGCGAAGATCCGTCCCGGACCGAGTTGTTCCTGGTGGAGGGGGACTCCGCCGGCGGCAGCGCCAAGCAGGCCCGGGACCGGGAGTTCCAGGCGATTCTGCCCCTGCGCGGCAAGATCCTGAATACCTGGGAGGTGGACTCCGGCGAAATCCTGTCATCTGCCGAGGTGCACAACATCTCCGTCGCCCTCGGCATCGATCCGGGCAGCGACGACCTGTCGGGCCTGCGCTACGGCAAGGTCTGCATCCTGGCGGACGCGGACTCCGACGGCCTGCACATCGCCACGCTGATCTGCGCGCTGTTCGTGCGCCACTTCCGGCCCCTGGTGGCGGCGGGGCACGTGTTCGTGGCGATGCCGCCCCTGTATCGCATCGATGTCGCGAAGGAAGTGTTCTACGCCCTGGACGAAAGCGAGAAGGCGGGGGTTCTGGCGCGCATCGAGGCCGAGAAGAAGCGCGGCAAGGTCAACGTGCAGCGCTTCAAGGGTCTGGGTGAGATGAATCCCCTGCAGTTGCGCGAAACCACCATGAGCCCCGACACGCGGCGCCTGGTGCAGCTGCGTCTGGATGCCGGCGACGGCACGAATGAAATGCTGGACATGCTGCTCGCGAAGAAGCGGGCCGGGGATCGCAAGGCCTGGCTGGAAGAGAAAGGGGATCTGGCGGAGGTGCTGTGACGGTCAGGCCCGACGCAAATCCCCGGGCCCCATGTGTACTCCAGGATTTGCGAGCGCGCAGCGAGTCACGCCTGGCCGGCGTTGTCCGTCTCTGATTTCGCCATGGAACTGCCAAAGGTGCAGTACCGGGGGCGCGGTTCGGCGGGCGTCGCCGCCGCTTTGCCGTGAGCCGCATCGCGCTGGGCCTGGGTGATGCCCTGGTGGCGGAACGAAACAATGGCATCCATGGCAGATACCACGTCCTGGGAAATTCCCTGATCCTGTAATAGTGTCGGCATGTTCATGGCGAACACCTCTCCGGTGTAAATCTTGTTCTGTGTTTGCATTAAGGCACGGCCATTCTGCAAATGCGCGGCCAGGGGCCGGCAGGGGAGAACTCCGTCACGTTTTTCCAGCGGTAGCCCCGTAAACTGTGACTCGGCGCACACACCGCCTGCGGAGAGCGAAACCAAATACCACTGACAGGAAAACGGATCAGGGAATGAAATATTCCACGACAGGATCAGCGTGGCAGCTTCACCCGCAACTGGCGGCGGACTGCCATTACCTCGGCAGGGGGGATGCGGCGCACCTGCTGCTGCACCGCAACGCGTCGCTTCCCTGGTTCATTCTGGTACCCGAAACCGATGCGCTGGACCTCCTCGACCTGCCCCGATCCCGGCGGGAGGCTCTGCTGGAGCAGGCCGCGGGAGTCGGGGCCTACGTGAAGGCGGAGCTGGGTTATCCCCGCGTGAATGTCGGTGCCCTCGGACTTCTGGTGCCCCAGCTGCATCTGCATGTGATCGGTCGGCGCGAGGGTGATCCCTGCTGGCCCGCGCCGGTGTGGGGCAACCTCAAGTCCGAGGCCTGCTACGACGAGGCGGTGCCGTCCGGCTTCGCGGCGGCGCTTCTCCCTCGCTAAGGTCCGTTCCTCCCCGCCGCGCACCGGTTGTCGCAGTTCTTGAAACTTTCGGGGAAGGGTCCGATGATGGCGGGCGTCCATAACAACGAGAAACCGCCATGCTCATCGTCGAGTCCTACACCATTGCCGTGGCAATGTGCTTTATCACCATGCTCTGCTGGGGTTCCTGGGCCAACACCCAGAAACTGGCCAGCAGCGAGTGGCAATTCCAGCTGTTCTACTGGGATTACTCCCTCGGCGTATTGCTGCTGACCCTGCTCTTCGCCTTCACCATCGGCAGCACGGGCGAAGAAGGCCGCGCCTTCATGCCGGATATTTCCCAGGCCTCGGGGGATGCCATTCAGTCGGCGCTGATCGGTGGTGCGGTGTTCAACCTCGCCAACATTCTGCTGGTCGCGGCGATCGATATTGCCGGCATGGCAGTGGCCTTCCCCGTCGCCATCGGCCTCGCCCTGGTGATCGGGGTGCTGACCAACTACATGGCGGAGCCCGTGGGCAATGCGACGTTCCTTTTCTCCGGCGTGGGTCTGGTCACCGCCGCGATCATCGTCTGTGCCCTGATCTATGCGCGCCTGCCCCAGGATGGCAACCGCTCCGTGGGCAAGGGCCTCGCGATCTCGGTCATCGCCGGTATTGCGATGGGCTTCTTTTACCGCTTTGTCGCGGCGTCCATTTCCTTCGATTTCGCCAGCCCGGAAGCTGGCCTGATGACTCCCTACAGCGCCGGTGTGGTATTCGCCATCGGTCTGCTGGTGTCCAACCTGATCTGGCTCATCCCCCTGCAGTACAAGCCCATTTCCGGCGAAGTCGCCCCCCTCGGTGAGTACTTCAGCAAGGGCACGCCGCGCCTGCACCTGGTGGGTATTCTCGGCGGTGCCATCTGGTGCGTCGGCTTCTCCTTCAGCTTC
>CAXBBA010000077.1:0-7643 GCA_963973805.1 uncultured Halieaceae bacterium
AGCAGAGACTGGCAGGCCCGGAGTCGGTGCCCGGGCGCCGGATCAGAGGCGGACTTCGATGCCCGCCGCCGCCATGGCCGCCTTGGCCTGGCCCACGGTGTACTCGCCGAAGTGGAAGATGCTTGCCGCGAGCACCGCATCGGCGCCCCCTTCGATCACGCCATCGACCAGATGCTGCAGATTGCCCACCCCGCCCGAAGCGATGACCGGGATGTCTACCGCATCGGTGATCGCCCGGGTCACGCCCAGCTCGAAGCCGTCGCGGGTGCCGTCGCGGTCCATGCTCGTCAGGAGGATTTCTCCGGCGCCCAGCTCCGCCATGCGTCGGGCCCAGTCCACCGCATCGATGCCCGTGGGGCGGCGGCCGCCGTGGGTGAAAATCTCGTAGCGCGGCGTCGCGATGCCGTCCACGATCTCGTCTTCGACGCGCTTGGCATCGATGGCCACCACAATGCACTGGGCGCCGAAGCGCCGGGACGCGCGGCGCACCAGCTCCGGTTCGTGAATCGCGGCGGTGTTGATGCTGACCTTGTCGGCACCGGCGTTGAGCATGGTGCGAATGTCATCGACGCTACGGATACCGCCACCCACGGTGAGGGGGATAAATACCTCGCGAGCGATGGCCTCGACGGTGTGCACGGTCGTGTCGCGGGCTTCGTGGCTCGCGGTGATGTCCAGGAAGGTGATCTCGTCGGCGCCCTGCTCGTTGTAGCGCGCCGCGATTTCGACGGGATCACCGGCGTCGCGGATATCCACAAAGTTCACGCCCTTCACGACGCGGCCCTGGTCCACATCCAGACAGGGGATGATGCGGCGGGCGAGGCCCATCAGCGGTTGTCCCCACCATCCAGGTCGTCACAGTAGGCCTGGGCCTCGGCGAGATCGAGGGTACCCTCGTAGATCGCCCGCCCCGTGATGGCGCCGGTGATGCCCGCCGTCTGCACTTTGGCGAGGGCCCGGATGTCACGCATGTTCGTGATACCCCCCGAGGCAATCACGGGGATGCGACCCGCCTGGGCAAGATCCACCGTCGCGTCCACATTCACCCCCTGCATCATGCCGTCACGGGCAATGTCGGTGTAAACGATGGCGCTGACACCTTCGCTGGCGAAACGTCGGGCAAGATCCGTGGCCTGCAGCGCCGAGACTTCGGCCCAGCCATCCGTCGCCACGCGGCCATCGCGGGCATCGAGGCCGACGATGATGCGCCCGGGGAACGCGGCGCAGGCCTCGGATACAAAAGAGGGCTCCTTCACCGCCTGGGTGCCGATGATCACATAGCTCACGCCGGCGGACACGTAGTGCTCGATGGTTTCGAGGTTGCGAATGCCGCCACCGATCTGGATCGGCAGCTGCGGAAACGCGGCGGCGATGGCGGTGACCGCTTCGCCGTTGACCGGCTCGCCGGCGAAGGCACCATTCAGGTCCACGAGGTGCAGGCGTCGGCAGCCCGCTTCGACCCAGCGACGCGCCGTGGCCACGGGGTCATCAGAAAACACCGTGCTGTCGTCCATCTCGCCCTGGCGCAGGCGTACGCACTGGCCGTCCTTGAGATCAATGGCAGGGATAATCAGCATGTTCCGTTCCAGTCGAGAAAGTTACGCAGAAGCTGCAGGCCCGCCCGGTGACTCTTTTCCGGGTGAAACTGCACCGCAAACAGGTTGCCCCGGGCCAGCGCCGCATCGGCGCTGACACCGTATTCCACGCTGCCGGCGACGAGGTCCCGATTTCGGGCGTGCACATAGTAGCTGTGCACAAAATAGAAGCGCTCGCCGTCGGGGATGGCGTTCCACAGCGCGTGGGGCCGGCTCTGGTGCACCTCGTTCCAGCCCATGTGGGGCACTTTGAGGCGCTGACCCCCGGCATCGATAAGCGGCGCGCCAAAGTGGCGCACGTCACCCTCGATAAGCCCCAGGCAATCCACGCCGTCGTTTTCTTCGGAGCGCTGCATCAGCGCCTGCATGCCCACGCAGATCGCGAGCACGGGCTTGTGCTGCTCCCGCAGCGCCGTGTCCAGCAGCTGATCACAGTGCAGGCGACGGATCTCGGCCATGCAATCGTGAATCGCACCCACGCCGGGGAATACCACGCGATCCGCCTGGCGGATCAGGTCCGCGTCATGGGTCACCAGCACCCGCTCGGCGCCCACGTGCTGCAGGGCGCTCTCAACGGAGTGCAGGTTGCCCATGCCGTAGTCTATGACTGCAACGGTTCCGCTCACGTCTGCTCCCGGTGCTGGCGATTGCGCCTCAGAGGACGCCCTTGGTAGATGGAGTGACCCCCGCCATGGCGGGGTCCGCAGCCAGGGCCATGCGCAGGGCACGGCCAAAGGCTTTGAACACCGTTTCGATCTGGTGGTGACTGTTCTCGCCGCGCAGATTGTCGATGTGCAGCGTGACCAGGGCATGGTTCACAAAGCCCTGGAAGAACTCACCGAACAGGTCCACGTCAAAGTTACCAACGGTGGCGCGGGTAAAAGGCACGTGGAACTCCAGACCCGGGCGGCCGGAAAAGTCGATCACCACCCGCGACAGGGCCTCGTCCAGGGGCACGTAGGCGTGACCGTAGCGCTGGATACCCTTCTTGTCGCCCACCGCTTTGGCAAAAGCCTGGCCCAGGGTGATGCCGATGTCTTCGACCGTGTGGTGCGCGTCGATGTGCAGATCACCCTTGGCGTTGACGGTGATATCCATCATGCCGTGGCGGGCGATCTGGTCGAGCATGTGCTCGAGGAACGGCAGGCCCGTGTCAAATTCGGGCTTGCCCGAGCCATAAAGGTTCACGGCCACGCTGATCTGCGTTTCCAGCGTGTCGCGACTGATTTCTGCAATGCGCCCACTCATGGCGATCTCCCGGCTAAAACTGTTTTGCGGCGCGGCGCTCGCCGCATTCCCGTTGCTCGGCATGCGCACGGGGCGGCGCTCGAGCAAAAGGCGCGCCATTATACGCGGCCTGCGGCGCTTCTTCATTGGCAATTCTGCCTGAGCGCGGCTAGGCTCCGGGCCCTGATGAATGAATTCGCCCAGCGCCTGCTCCAGTGGTATGACAACCATGGCCGTCACGACCTGCCCTGGCAGCGCGACGCCACGGCCTATCACGTGTGGCTGTCCGAGATCATGCTGCAGCAGACCCAGGTAGCCACGGTCATTCCCTACTACGAGCGCTTCACCCGCCGCTTTGGCGATATCCAGGCCCTGGCCGAGGCGCCCCGGGACGACGTGCTGCACCACTGGAGCGGCCTGGGTTACTACGCGCGAGCGCGCAACCTGCATGCAACGGCGAAACTCATCGTTGAGGAACACGGCGGCGAATTCCCCGCGGACCTGGAGGCACTGCAGGCACTGCCCGGCATCGGGCGATCCACCGCAGGCGCCATTCTCTGCTCCGCCCTCGGCGGTCGGGCGCCGATCCTCGATGGCAATGTGAAGCGCGTGCTGGCGCGCTACCACGCCGTAGAGGGCTGGCCGGGCCGGAGCGCCGTGGCCCAGCGCCTGTGGGAATTCGCCGAGCAGCACACACCGACGGAGCGGATCCCCGCCTACACCCAGGCCATCATGGATCTGGGCGCAACGGTGTGCAGCCGCAGCCGCCCTGCCTGCGCCCTCTGCCCCCAGCAGAGCGATTGTGCGGCCCATCGCGAGGGCCGGGAGCTGGAGTTCCCGGGGAAGAAGCCGAAGAAGACCCTACCGGTGCGCCAGACCACCTTCGTGATCGCGGCCACCCCCGACGGCGAAGTGTTTCTGGAGCGCCGCCCCGAGCGGGGCATCTGGGGCGGGCTTTGGTGCTTTCCCGAGGTGACCTCCACCGAAGACGCGCTGCGCTACTGTGAGGAAGCACTGGGCCGCAGCGCCACGAGCCAGCCCCTGACGCCCCTGCGGCACACCTTCAGCCACTATCACCTGGAAATCCGGCCCGTGCTGCTGGAGCTCGAAGGAACGCCGACGGTGGTCGCCGAGGGGAGCGAGCTGCGCTCCTGGCCCCCATCCACGGCACCGGAGATCGGACTGGCAGCCCCCGTAAAGACCCTCTGGCGTCAGCTTGGCGCTATCATGGCAGACCAGAATTGCTAGCAGAGAGAACACCCCATGAGTCGCATGGTGCACTGTCGCAAATACCAACGGGACCTGCCGGGTCTGGACGCGCCACCCTACCCCGGCCCCAAGGGCCAGGACGTCTTTGAGAATGTGTCGAAGCAGGCCTGGGAAGAGTGGCAGCAACACCAGACCATGCTCATCAACGAGAAGCACCTGAGTCTGATGGACCCGAACACCCGCAAATACCTGCAGGGCGAGATGGACAAGTTCCTGTCCGGTGAGGACTACGACCAGGCCGAGGGCTACGTGCCCCCGGCACCGTAGGCGCTCAGGTGAACGCCAGGGTCTTCGTCGGCAGGCTTTCGGCGACCTCGTCGGGAACGAAGAAGTCGCGGAACAGTTCCGAGGACGGGTCCACGGCGTACTGATCGAAATCCGTGACTCCCGCGTCGCGCAGGAGCACCTCGTCCACAAAGAAGTTGCCGGTGCACTCGCCGGAGGGCCGCGTGAGAATCTCGTAGGCGGAATCCGCCATGATCTGCACCGTGCGACTGCCCTTGCTCACCGCATCGCCACCCAGCACATTGCGCACCGCCGCCGTATCGATGGCGGTGAGGGGCCACAGGGAATTCACCGCGATACCGTCCTCGGCGAACTCCTGGCTCATGCCCAGGGTGCATAGGCTCATGCCCATTTTGGCGATCGTGTAGGCCACGTGGGGAGCGAACCACTTGGCCTTCATGTCCAGCGGCGGCGCGAGGTTGAGGATATGGGCGTTGCTGCTCTGCTTGAGATAGGGCGCGCACACCTTGGACGTCAGGAACGTGCCCCGGGTGTTGATCTCGTTCATGAGGTCGTAGCGCTTCATGTCCGTGTCCAGCGTCGGCGTGGGGCTGATGGCGCTGGCATTGTTGATGCAGATATCCAGGCCACCGAAGGTCTCGACGGTCTTGTCCACCGCCGCCTGCACCTGCTCTTCAAAGCGGATATCGCAGACCAGGGGCAGGGCCTTGCCACCGGCGGCCTCGATCTCTTCGGCGGCGGTGTAGATAGTGCCCGGCAGCTTGGGATGGGGCTCGGTGGTCTTGGCGGCGATGGCGACATTGGCGCCGTCAGCAGCGGCGCGCTTGGCGATGGCCAGGCCAATGCCTCGGCTGGCACCGGTGATAAAGAGGGTTTTACCTGCAAGGCTCATGGGGTACTCGCTTATTATCGGGAGTGGGTCAGGGTTCAACCCTATTGCATATTCCCCGGCGTTTAAAGACAGTGGACGCCTGCTCACCGGAATCACAGGTATGACCATGGCCCGCCGACTCTCTTCGCCGCCCCTGCGCGCACTTTTTGCCGTAGTGCTGGCAACCCTCGTCACGGCCTGCTCCAGCCTTACGGACATGGTGGATTTCGACGAACCCCAGGTGGAGCTTCTGGGGCTGGAACCGATGGCGGGCAACGGCATGGAGGCGCGATTCCTGGTGCGCCTGCGCATCGTCAACCCCAACGCCATTCCCCTGGATATCGACGGCATGTCCTACGACGTGTTCCTGCGGGATCGCAAGGTGCTTTCTGGTGTGAGCAGCGACGGCATCAAGATTGGCGCCTACAGCGAGGGCACGGCAGAACTGGAGGTCGCCGCCGGCATGTTCGGCTCCCTGGCCCTGCTGCGGGACCTCATGGGCTCGCCCACGGATGGCAGCCTGCCCTACCGCCTGGATGCGAAGATTTCCCGCCGGGGCCTGCCCAGCGCCATTCGCGTCAGCCGTGAGGGCCAGCTGGACCTGGGCATTTCGTCAAACTGACCCTTGACTGCGGGCGGGGTGGTAGGTTTAATACGCGCCCCTGCGGGATGACCCGTACGGCCCGTGCCCAGATAGCTCAGTTGGTAGAGCAGGGGATTGAAAATCCCCGTGTCGGCAGTTCGATTCTGTCTCTGGGCACCATATTTTTCCGGCGCTCCACCTCACCTGTCGATCAAGTCTCGCAACAACGCCCAGGGATAGTTTTTGACAACTTCCTGACGCGCCTCCGGCGTACGTTCGCCATCCGTGAGGCGGTAGGTGGCGATCAGCACCGTTTCCTGCCCTGCCCCGTCCGGAGGTCCGGCAACTTCGGTAATCATGAACAGAATCGTGCTGTTCCGGTCATGAAAGATGTAGGTCATCTTGCCGGGATATGGCTCCTTGTAGTGATGAGTGAGTCCCCCCGAGGCAAAACTGACACTGAAGTCCAGTAGCGCCGGCTCCATTCGGTCCACGTCGAAGCGCTCCAGCGCCAGGAACTTGAAGGTGAACTGCAGCTCCCGGCGCGGCCCCTCCACGCGCTTGTAGCCGCACTGGCTGTAGAACGTTGGAATGGTCTCGTTGGTGTGGAAGGCCCTCACTTCTCCGCCAAGATCCCCTTTGGCGACATCTTCCGTTAGATACTTACAGGTCTCCGGTATCACGTCGATACGGTCCACGAGACCGGCGGATACCGGCAAAGAACTAAACAGCAGGATGAACAGGAACAGAATGTGGCTCTTCATAAGGTGCCCTCCCTGTTGAGACTGAATGTCGAAGTCCTAGCCTAGGTGCCCAGCGGATGCTTTGCCAGCTATGCCTCCTCGGCGAATGGCAGACTGACCCACGGCCGTTTGCGTACGGACTCCGCCCACACCGTGACCAACAAGTCATCGAATTGTGAGAATTCTGTGATAACTCCAGAATACCCGGCGGATAACACTGCGTACTCCACCCATCCATGGAGCCACGCTCATGAAAAACACCCTGGCTGTTCTCACCCTCGCCACCGCTGCCGCCACGCCAGTAAGCGCAACGGACTTCGACGTCGAAATCATCAATCTCACCCGCGGCAGTTACTTCACACCGTTTCTCGTTGCCGCTCACGTTGACAGCGCGAGCCTGTTCACGCCCGGCGACATCGCCAGCGCCAACCTCCAGGCGATGGCTGAAGGCGGCGACATCTCGGGCCTGGCAGCCGATCTTGAGGGCATCAACGCGACCCTGGTGAGCAATCCCGCCGAAGGCCTGCTGGCCCCGGGTCAACGCATTAACACCAACCTCAACACCGATGCCGCGCCAGACAACACCCGGCTGTCCATCGTCTCGATGATCCTGCCCAGCAACGATGGGTTTATGGGTCTGAACAGCGTGATGATTCCTACGGAGCCGGGCCGCTACGTGTTTAACGTCAGTGCCTACGACGCCGGCACCGAAGCCAATGACGAGGTGGTGGGCAGCGGTGCGCCGGGAGAAGCGGGCTATCCCGCACCGCCACCGGTGCTGGAGGCCAGCGGTAGCGGCGGCAGCGGCGTACCCGCCACGGCCGAGGGCTTTGTACATGTACACCGCAACGTTCTGGGCGACAACGACCCCGCGGGCGGTCTCAGCGATATCGACAACACCGTGCACCGCTGGCTAAACCCCGTTGTGCGCGTTGTTGTTACCGTTAACTGAGGAGTGCTGCCATGAAACGTTATCTGACTATCCTTGGCGTGGCGACTCTGCTCGCAGCCTGCAGTGACAGCAACACCCTGCAGGTTCCGCCGGCAACCGAGGCGCCGGAGCCGGAACCACCGGCACCGGGCGCAACGTTTGAAGTCACCACCACCAA
>CAXBBA010000078.1:0-7575 GCA_963973805.1 uncultured Halieaceae bacterium
AGGGCCAGCACCCGATTGCCATCCCGGTAGCTGCCCGCAGGGAGCCCGTCGAAGGCGAAGAGCATCGCATCCCCAAGGTCCTCGCGGGTAATGCCCAGCTGGCGCCCCACCTGTTCGTTGAATACGGGAGTCACCAGTTTTACCGGTGAGCGCCAGTCGTTGCGGATATCCACCGCTTCGATGTCGGCACGCATGATCGCCTGGGCCTGCTCCGACAGTTCCCGCAGCACCTGGGGATCCGGTCCGGAGAATCGCGCTTCGATCTTGGCATCCCGTCCGGGGCCGATGCGGAGGGGCTTGATTATCGGGTCCAGCCAGGGCGCCTCTTCACGCAACTTCTGCTCCACCGCGTCCCACAACTCGGGAATCCGATCCGAGTTTTCGACCCGGACGATGATCTGACTGTAGGCCGCAGTGGGCTCCCGGGAGTCGTACACCAGGGTAAAACGCTGGTGAGGGCCGCCAACAACGGACGTGGTCTGTACCACGCCGGGTAACTCGCGAATGAAGCGAGACACGGCCAGCGTGTCGTCCCGGGTACGGCGAATATCGCTGCCCTCGGGTTCGTAAAGGTCCACGAATACCAGAGGTGTGTTCGACGCCGGAAAAAATCCGCTCTTGACGTAACCAAAGCCCAGATAGCCCGCGATGAACAGCGCCCCGACGAGCAACAGCGTAAACCCGCGGTGATCGATCGCCACGGCGACGAGGCGTCGATAGCCCCGGAACAGCGGTCCCGCATAGGGATCGTGATCGTCGTCCCCGCTCCCGGGGCGCAACAGCAACGCGCAAAGCAGTGGCGTAGTGCTCACTGCCGTAATCCAGCTCAGGGACAGGGAGATGAGAATGACGTAGAACAGGGAGCCGGCGAACTCGCCCGTGTTGTCCGGGGAAAGGCCAATGGCCGAGAAGGCGAGGATGCCGATGGCGGTCCCCCCCAGGAGGGCCCAGATGGTTTTGCCCACGGCTTCCCGGGCGGCATCGACCGCGCTCATACCGCCCTGCATGCGAACCTGCATACCCTCGGCCACAACGATGGCGTTGTCGACGAGCATGCCCAGGGCGATAACCATGGCCCCCAGGGATATACGCTGCAGTTCGATGCCGTAGAGGTACATGATCAGCAAGGTGCCGGCTACGGTGATGAGCAGCACCGAACCGATGATCAACCCGGCGCGAATCCCCATGAACAGCAATAGCACCAGAATCACGATCGCCACCGCCTGGGCAACGCTGACGACGAAGCCCCGGACCGAATTACTCACCTCCGATGGCTGGTCGTACACCGCTTCCAGGTTCATGCCGACGGGAATCAGGGTCTGGAGCTCGTCGAAGCGACGGTTCAGCAATTCACCCACCGTCACCACATTGCGTCCCTCCGCCATACTGATGCCAATGCTCAGTGCGGGTACACCATTGTGGTAGTAAAGCTTAGTGGGCGTCGCCTCGTAAGCGCGGGTGATGGTGGCGATATCACTCAGGCGTATCAGCTGGCGATCCCGGGATGAAATAAGCACATTGCCCATTTCCTGCACCGAGGAAAACTCTCCCGTGGGTTTGATGCGCAGGTAATCGTCCCCCACGCGGGCGTTCCCCGCGTCCACCACGACGTTCTGGGAGCCGAGTACGCTGATGATATTGGTGGGGGTTACGCCCAGGTCCGCCATGCGTGAACGCGACACGTCGAGATACACGACTTCACTCTGCTTACCGTCGATCGTGATCTTGCGAACACCGTCCACCAGCACCAGCTGACGTTTGATGTCGTCCGCCACGTCGTAGAGATCGCGCCAGGTATAACCTTCACCGGTGAGCATGAGGTAAACGCCGAAAACGTCACCGAAGTCATCGACCACGACCGGCTCCGCCGCACCGGGGGGCAGCTTGGGTTTCACGTCGCTCATCTTGCGACGGAGTTCATCGAAGATATCCGGGAGTTGATCCGCCGAGTATTCGTCTTTGAATTCCACCAGAATATCGGAGAGACCGGGGCGCGAAACGCTCATCTTGATGCGCTTCAGCTGGGGCAGGCGCTGTATCGCATCCTCGATGTGGTAGGTGACTTCATCCTGCACCTCCTGCGCCGATGCGCCGGGGTACTGGGTAAGGATCTTGGCCATCTTGATCGTGAAGGCGGGATCTTCCAGCTTGCCCATCTTCTGGAAGCCGAAGATCCCGCCGACGGTCAGAATGACCACGACGAGCCACGAGATGACCGGAGTGCGTACGGAATATTCGCCGATATTCATGAGCCCGCGGGCCCCTGCAACTCGTCTTCCCGGGGGACGGCCTGCTCCCCCGTAGCGAGACGGGTAACGTTCATGCCATCCAACAGGTATTCCGCACCAACGGAAACTATCTCCTCTCCACCCTGCAGTCCCGAAAGTACTTCAATCATGGTGCCGGAGAGGCGGCCGGTGGTGATCGGGTGGCTGCGCACCACCATGGCGGATTCGTCGAGCACAAATACCCGGGGCGAGAGCGACGAGTCCGCCTGGACCGCGCGGGCGGGAATCCAGGTGACGACTTCCTTGACCATGAGCCCGGAAAAATCGACTTCAACCTGGGCGGTCATGCCCGGCAGCACCGTGAATTCGTTGGGCTGGGGCATGCTGAAGGTCACGCGAAAGGTCTGCGTGTCCGCATCGGCCTGTGTCGCCACTTCCTTGATTGTCAGGGCAAAGCTCACATCGGGATGGTCATCGAAGGATGCCATGGCCCGCACCGCGGCGGCGGCACTCTCTTCCACCGCCGACGTTGAGAGTTCATCCTCCGGCGTGGCCTGCAGGCTGCGGATTACCGATTCAGGCATGGCAATGACCACGTCCAGGTTGTCCGTATCCTGCAGGTAAACGACTTTCTGCTTGCTGATCACTTCCTCGAAGTTATCGACGTAGCGTCGCGCGATGCGCCCCCTGAATGGCGCACGCAGGGTGGTGTAATCGAGATTGGTCTGGGCCTGGGACAGCGCTGCCCGCGTGGAGCGGAAATCCGCCTCCATGCGATCGTAGTCGAGCTGGGAGATGCTCCCGGACACGATCAGCTCCTCTGCCCGGGCGAAGTTCCGCTCCGCGTTCTCGAACGCTGCCTGGCGATCTTCGAGGGCAATTTCATAGTCCGTCGGGTCCAGGCGAGCAATCACCTGGCCTTTCTCGACCACGTCCCCCTCCCGAACCGCCAACTCCTGGAGCTGACCAGAGACCCGGAAGCTCATCTCGGCGCGCTGGGATGCCTGAAGCGTCGCGGGGAAGCGTCGGACCTCATTGCCCACTCCCGCGTCCACCGTGAACAGCTTCACCGGGCGAGATCGCACTTCGTAGTCAGGCTCCGGCGCATCGGAGCAGGCAACGAGGAACATCGCGACCAGAGGAACAAGGGCGCTGGCGCGCGAGCGCGAGGCAAGGCTTAACGCGTCGAAGATAGAGAACATGACAACTCCCGTCGAAGGTTCCTGCTGATTATAGGGGCGCAGACGAGCTGGTGGCGAGGGATATGCCCACCGAGTCGACAAATAGCGCTAGGTCGGGTTTGCCCGCCACTCTCGATGCTCACCCAGGCCCGGGAAGTAAAGGGCGCAGCGCACGGGCTCGTCATAGAGCCCCTCCAGCGCCCGCCGGTACGCGCCAAGCTGTTCCCGATAATGCTCCAGCTGTTCAGCGAAAAACGCCTCCCGATCCTGCTGCGGCGCCGGCATTGCAGTTTTGTAGTCCACAACCCAGCGCTCTCCCCGGACTTCGTCGAGGAACACATAATCGAGCACCAGCTCCCGGGTCCCTTCTTCGCTCGCCAGCCCCATCGCGAATTCCGCATGGCGGCCGGGACGCTCCCGGTCGAGCATCCAGCGGGCCCAGGGGTCCTCCAGAAGGCAAATGATATCGTGCTCCCCCCGCTCCAGAAGGATGCCCTGAGCGGACCGCTCCACGCCCTCATCCCCAAGCGTCGTCTCCAGCAGCTGCAGCAGACGATCATCACAGCGGTCGGGGATTTCCTCGCGATACACGAGGGATTCCAGAGCCCGGTGCAGCGCCGTACCAAACGCCCGCGCATGGAGGTTCTGCGGCGGCATTTCGAGGGCGCTGGGGGGAGTCTCCGCCGGGGCGTCAAACACCGGTACCCGGGACAGGCGTCGGTACTCCAGGGCGTTCTGATCCGCCTCTTCGCCAGGACTGTGGTGCACTACGGGTATGCTGCCTTCCAGTGCAGGCCAGAGGTCCGCCAGGAGAGAGGCCGAGGTCGGTGCCCCCGGCTCGTTCCTGCGTTCGTTCCACGGCAGCGTCGCGCTAAGCCAGAGGTAGTCCGCCGCGCGGGTACAACCGACATAGAATAGCCGCGTGGCTTCGAGCTGGCGCTTCTCCGCCGCCTGGGCATGGAGGAAGTCGTAGAGCCTGCCGCCCCCCTTTGCCCCAACGGCGCCCTTCACATCGAGCAGAAAGGCCGCGCCGGTATCCGGTAGCGTGTATTCGTCCCAGAGCAGCAGGTCCCGTTCCTGCCCGCCGGAGCCCCGCGCAAGCGCGGGCAGATAAACCTGATCAAACTCCAGGCCCTTCGCCTTGTGCAGCGTCATGACCTTGAGCTTGCAGTCCCTCGTTGCCGGTGCGCTGTACAGCGACTGGAGCTCTTCGTCGAGCACCGCAAGATTGAGCCCGTCCCCCCGGAGCTCCAGTTCCTCGAGCAGCTGCAGGAAAGACTCCGCGTCGGCGCTGTCCGCCTCCCCCGCGAGAGCCGCCGCTCCGCCGAAACGCAGCCAGCTTTGTTCGATCCAGACTCGAAGGGCAAGGCGGTCGCGGTAGTGCTCGACCCAGGCGAACCAGCGCTGCAGCCACGTCAGGCGTTCCCGACCCTCCGCCGACAGTTCCCCGGCGTCGTCGACGCCCCGGCGGCGAAAACTGTCACTGCAGGACCAGAGGCGACCCGCGATGAACAGGTCCCGGTGATCCAGGGCGACCGCGGGACAACGCAGCAGGCAGAGCCAGTTGAACCTGTCGAGGGGGTCTGCCAGCACAGCGCAGAGCGTACGGAGGTCCTGGATGAGCGGCCTCGTCGTCAGGGGATCGAGATCCTGCCCCGCAAATTCAATGCCGCGTTCCCGCAGCCCCCGCAGCACGGGCTGCAGGTGATTGCGCGTGCGACCGAGTATGGCGATGGTTTCGACCTGCGGGTCTTCCAGGGCCGGCACCAGTCGTTCGCAGAGCGCCTGCACCTCCGCCTCCTCTCCCCCGTCCCCGGTGAACAGCCGCAGCTCCGGTGCTTCGCGACGGTCCCGCGCTGCTTCCGCGGGACGAAAGGCGGCGGCCCCCAGCTGGCTGTCATCCTCAGCGGGAAATGCCCGGGCAAAGTGGGTGTTGGTCCACTCCACCAGAGAAGCTGCGCTACGGAAATTGACGGTGAGGTCCAGGGGTTTCAGGGGCAGGTCGCCCACTCCCGAGCGTCGGGCATTGATGAACAGCCCGACGTTTGCCTCACGAAAACCATAGATGGACTGCATGGCGTCGCCGACCAGAAACAGGGTCCGTGGCGCGCCGGGGTTCGCCTGGTTGTGTTCTGCCCAGCCCCGGGTCAGGCGCCGCACGAGCTCGAACTGCAGTGTGGAGGTGTCCTGAAACTCGTCCACCAGAAGGTGTTCAATGCGGTAGTCGAGCTGCAGCGCCAGGTCCGACGGTGCCTCGTCATCGCCCAGCGCGGTGAGTGCGGCAAGGGCTATCTGGCTGTGGTCCGCCTCACCTTGCTGGCGAAAAACCAACAGGAGTTGGGCACCCAGGCGCGGCAGCAGACGCGTCAGGGATACCAGTACGTCCCAGTGGCCCCCATCTCCCGCCGGGTCCGGCAACTGGCTCAGGCGAAGCAGTTCGCGGCGCAGGTCCTCGCCGCCTTCGTCGCGGAGACGCTGGAGCAAATCCACCATCTCCTGCTTCAAGGCACGCTGCGCCGCGCTGGCCACGGGGAAACCCATGCGCTTATCGACGGTCTTGCGCCACTCCCCCTTCTGCGTCAGCAGCACATTCACCGCACCCTGCCAGCGCTCCACATCGTCATCCAGCGCATGGAACGCCAGGTCGGCCTGGTCCTCGAGCTGCAGGTCGCGCTCGTGGAGGATGGTCTGCAGGGTCTGGAGATACGGTGCCAAATGCTGCCGTGCCCGGGCCAGGCGGTAGGCGACCAGGGATTCCATGGACGCCATGAGGGAGGCCTCCTCATGGCGACCCAGGCCCGCCGCTCCCAGGCGCGGGAGCCATTGCTCCCGGCGCGCCAGTAGCTGGGACAGCAGATCCAGCGCACTCTCCCACTGGTTGTCCAGGTGCAGCAACACGCGCTCCACATCCCGCCGTCGATCGTTGTCCCGCCCCTGAAGTTCGCGCTTCAGGAAGGTCTCGGCCGCCTCGCGGTAGAGGTAACGCGCGTCATCGGCAGTGCCGATCTGGCCGCCGCAACCCGATTGCACTGGCATCTGGCGACTGAGCTCACTACAGAAACTGTCGATGGTGCGAATCGCCAGGCGATGGGCGTTGTGCAGCAGACCCCAGTCCCGCGCCAGGTCTCGTGCCAGCGCCGCGTCCGCGAGGTCGCGTAGCTCTTGTTCATGGGCGGAACTGACGGGCTTGTTCTCGGCGGCCCCGAGCAGTGCATCCAGCACCCTGGCGCGCATCTCCGCCGCCGCCTTGCGCGTGAACGTGATGGCGACTACCCGTTCCGGTTCGTCGCTGCGGGCCAGCAGTGCGAGGTAGCGTTTGACGAGCAGGCCTGTTTTTCCCGACCCGGCTGGTGCGCTCACACAGAACGACCCCCGGGGGTCGAGGGCCTCTTCCCGCGCCGCGTGGTCCCGGGGAGGCTCGCTCACCTGGCTCATGGGCGCAGCTCGTCGATTCGACAGAGCGCCTGACGCCCGCAGAAGTTGCAGGCGTCGCCCTGGGGCGCGATGCGGTTTTCGCCGCTCACGTATTCCCGCGCCAGCATTTCCAGCTCCCCCCGCCAGTTTTCGCGGTGCAGGTCCATGGTCATCTCCCGTGGATCATCATCCCGGGGATACTTCGCTGCCGCGTTGATGCCCGTGGCAAACTCGCCGTCACCCACGCCGCTGAACGCGGCTTCACCGGGACGGAGGCTGCCGTAAGCGATACCGTCCGCCGGCGTATCCAGTAGTGCATAGAGCAGCAACTGGGGCCGCTGGGGGCGGGGCTCGAACCAGCGCTTGAGCGTTTCGGGCTTGCCGGTCTTGTAGTCGATGATCAGCGTGCGACCGTCCTCCAGTTCGTCCTTGCGGTCGATGCGAAGGTGGAGCGTGAGCCCGGCCAGCTGCAGTTCCCGGGGCTTCTCGCGCCCGATGACCGTAAAGGGTACGGAGCGCTGCTTCTCCATGGCGAGCCAGTCATTTAGGACCCCCGCCATGCGCCGATGTTCGAGGTCGAGAATCTCGCTGCCCAGCAGGGACCGCCGGGCTCCCCCGAGGCCCTTGAGAGCATCCTCGAGGGCGGCGGAGACGACGCGTTCGATATCACCGTCATTGCAGTCCTGGAGGTGTTTCTGGTCCGGTATGACGCCGTAGAGATAGTGCAGGGCTCGGTGGAGCAACTGGCCCCG
>CAXBBA010000079.1:0-7515 GCA_963973805.1 uncultured Halieaceae bacterium
TATACCTCAGGCGATCGAAATTGGTGTTCGCGCCGCTGAGCACCGCCAGCAACTGCTGGCCCCGCACGCCATCGCGCTCGACGTACTTTTTCAGCCCCGCCAGAGCGAGAGCGCCGGCGGGCTCGGCGATGCCGCGGGTGTCCTCAAAGATATCCTTGATGGCGGCGCACATCTCGTCCGTATTCGCGGTGATCACCTCATCGACCGTGTCGCGGATCACCCGGAAGGTCTCCTTGCCCACCTGCGCCACGGCGCAGCCGTCCGCAAACAGCCCGACCTCGCCCAGGGTTACGCGGCGACCACGATCCAGCGCCGCCTTCAGGCACGCCGCGTCTTCGGGCTCGACACCGATGATCTTCGTCTGGGGCCACACGTAGCGAATATAAGCCGCCATGCCCGCCAGCAGTCCGCCGCCGCCCACGGGAACGAACACCGCATCGAGGGGCTCCTGATGCTGGCGCACCACCTCCATGGCCACGGTGCCCTGCCCCGCAATCACATCGGGGTCATCAAAGGGGTGCACGTAGGTCAGGCCCTTTTCCTCAACCAGATCCGTCGCGTGGGCCGCCGCCTCATCGAAGCTGTCACCGTGGAGCACCACCTGGGCACCGCGGGAGCGCACGGCGTTGACCTTGATCGCCGGCGTGGTCTGGGGCATCACGATCGTGGCGGGCACGCCCATGCGCTGGGCGGCCATCGCCAGACCCTGGGCATGGTTGCCGGCCGATGCGGCGATCACGCCCCGGCTCCGCTGCTCGGGACTCAGGCAGCTCATCTTGTTGTAGGCACCGCGCAGCTTGAACGAGAACACCGGCTGCAGATCCTCGCGCTTCAACCAGATGCGATTGCCAAAGCGCTCGGACAGAAGGGATGCCTCATCGATCGGCGTCTCCCTGGCCACATCGTAAACACGGGCATCGAGGATTCGCTTTATGTAGGACTGGGGCATGGGGGGTACGCCGGGCAAAAGCGCCATGGTAAAGCACACCCCGGCAGGGCGCAGCCACAGGATGCGTAAACAAGTTACAGCCCCCTCCCCGCCATGGGCAGGCGCGGGTACACTGCCGCTTTTCGCGAAGGAACAGCAGACCATGGATCAGGACGCCCTCAAACGCAGCGTTGCCGACGCCGCCCTGGCACTCGTCGAACCCCACCTCGAGACCGATATGGTGCTGGGTATAGGCACCGGTTCAACGGCCAACCTGTTCATCGACGGCCTGGCAAAGCTGGCCCATCGCTTTGACGGCGCGGTGGCAAGCTCCGAGGCGAGCGCCGAACGCCTCCGCGCCATCGGTGTGCCGGTCTATGACCTCAACGCCGTGGACCGCATCGAGTTCTACGTGGATGGTGCGGATGAATGCAATGCCGATCTGCAGCTCATCAAGGGCGGCGGGGCCGCCCTCACCCGGGAGAAAATCGTCGCCGCGGTGGCAAAAACCTTCATCTGCATTGCCGACGAAAGCAAATGGGTGAGAACTCTGGGCGCCTTCCCCCTGCCCGTCGAGGTCATCCCGATGGCGCGGAGCCACGTGGCCCGGGAGCTGGTGAAACTGGGGGGCGACCCGATTCTTCGCGAGGGCGTCACCACCGACAACGGCAACGCGATTCTCGACGTCTACAACTTCTCCATTCCCCAGCCGCTGGCCATGGAAGAAAAGATCAATGGCATCACCGGCGTCGTGTGCAACGGCCTCTTCGCCCACCGCCCCGCGGACTGCCTGCTGCTGGGGGGAGCCGACGGCGTGAAGGAATTCAGACGTCCAGCATCTTCCCTGGATTCA
Organism: uncultured Halieaceae bacterium; assembly: GCA_963973805.1. GTDB lineage: Bacteria > Pseudomonadota > Gammaproteobacteria > Pseudomonadales > Halieaceae > Congregibacter. Next base: position 1,782 of record CAXBBA010000079.1, read on the forward strand.
TGATGCCCGCGGGATCGAACACGCGCTTGATCTGAGCCATGAGGGCGATCTCCGCGGGGGAACGACTGTAGGTGAGATAGGGCTTCTTGAGCAGGCCCACGCCGTGCTCCGCGGAGATGCTGCCACCGTGGCGAGCGACGGCCTCAAACACGCCGGGGGTGACGTCGGCGCAGCGAGCCTGGAACTCCGCCATTTCCATCTCCTCGGGCTTGAGAATGTTCAGGTGCACGTTGCCATCGCCAATGTGGCCGAACCAGATGATCTCAAACTCCGGGTAATTCGCCGTCACCACGGCCTCCACCTCGTCGAGGAGCGCCGGAACCCGCGAGACCACGGTGGAGATATCGTTCTTGTAGGGCGTCCAGCGCGATATGGTTTCCGAGATATCCTCCCGCAGGCGCCAGAGCGCCCCGGCCTGGGCGAGGCTCTGGCTCATGACGCCATCGTAGACCCAGCCATTCTCCACACAGGTTTCGAAGCAGGCCATCGCCGCCGCTTCGGCGTCGTCATCGGGACGGGCAAACTCGAGCAGCGCGTAGAACGGGGTGGCGGTGTCAAAGGGACGCGCCAGATCGTGATGAGCCACCACCTTGGCGAGAGCCTCTTCCGAGAAAAACTCGAAGGCCTCGAGGCGCAGCTGGTCGCGGAAAACGCCCAGCACCTTCATGATCGCCGCCATATCCGGCGTCCCCAGCACCATCACCGCGCAGGGAGGAGGCGCCGCGTCGAGGCGGATCGTCGCCTCCACAATGATCCCCAGGGTACCCTCGGAACCGATCAACAGGTGGCGCAGGTCGTAGCCCGCATTGTTCTTGACCAGGCCGCGATTCAGGTCCAGCAACTCGCCGGTGCCGGTCACCACCTTGAGCCCCGCCACCCAATCTCTCGTCATTCCGTAACGAATGACCTTGATTCCGCCGGCATTTGTAGCGATATTGCCGCCAATTTGGCTGGAGCCCGCAGACGCAAAGTCCACCGGGTAGGCCAGGCCCTGCTCCCGGGCGAAGGTCTGCAGCTGCTCCGTTACGACACCGGCACCGCAGCGAACGCTGCGATCCGTTCCATCAAAATCTCCAATGGTGTTGAGGCGATCCAGGGCCACCACCACTTCGCCGCGCGCCGCGACGGCTCCCCCCGACAGGCCACTGCGCCCACCCGACGGCACGAGGGCCACACCCTCCTGCGCAGCCCAGCGCACCACCGCCTGCACCTCTTCGATGCTGCCAGGCAGCACAACCGCAGCGGGGGCCGGAGCATGAACCCGGGTCCAGTCACGACCGTACTGCTCGCAGGAGCCCGCATCGGTGCGCAATCCACGCTCACCGACGATGGACCCTAATTGCTGAATTTGGGAGGCATTTAGCACAAATCGACCCTTTGGCATCAAATCAGTAGAAGCATTTTTCCGGCGAGCCCGGGCGCGACAGGCCCGGAAAAGCGCGCATATGCTACCATGCGCGCCCTCGCCACCGGGGGTCCCCGGCGGCGCCTATGTCAGCACCGGAGAACACCCCCGCCATGGCCCAACAGTCGCTTGAAAAGAGCAAGATTCGCTTTCTGTTGCTGGAGGGAGTCCACCCCTCCGCCATCGAGACCCTGAATCGGGCGGGCTACTTCAACATCGAACAGCACAGCAAGTCCCTGGCGCCCGAAGAGCTGAAGATCGCACTCGCAGGCGCACATTTTGTGGGCATCCGCTCCCGCACGCAGCTCACGGAAGAAATGCTGGCCGCCGCACCCAAGCTGATCGCCATCGGCTGCTTCTGCATCGGCACCAACCAGGTGGATCTCGACGCGGCGACGCGCCGCGGCATCACGGTCTTCAACGCACCGTTCTCGAACACGCGCTCCGTCGCAGAGCTCGTGATTGCCGAGGCGATCCTGCTGCTGCGGGGGCTGCCGGAGAAAAACGCTGCCGCCCACCGCGGCGAATGGCTCAAAAGTGCGGCTAACTCCTACGAAATTCGCGGAAAACGCCTGGGCATCATTGGCTACGGCAATATCGGCATGCAGCTCGGGGTCATCGCCGAAGGCCTGGGCATGAGCGTGCAGTTCTACGATGTGGTCAATAAGCTCCCCATCGGCAACGCACGCCAGGTGAGCCTGCTCGAGGAACTGCTGGCCAATTCAGATGTCGTCAGCCTGCATGTGCCCGAGACAGCCGCCACGCACACCATGATCGGCGCCGAGGAACTGGCCCGCATGCCCCGGGGCGCCATTCTCATCAACGCATCGCGGGGCACTGTTGTGGACATCGACGCCCTCGCCGACGCGCTGCGCAGCCAGCACCTGCGCGGCACCGCCATCGACGTATTCCCCGTCGAACCCCGCTCCAACGACGAGGAGTTCCTGTCGCCCCTGCGGGACTTCGACAACGCCTTTCTCACGCCCCATGTGGGCGGCAGCACCATGGAAGCCCAGGCCAACATCGGCCAGGAAGTGGCCGAGAAGCTGTTCCGCTACTCCGACAACGGCACCACCACCAGCTCCGTCAACATGCCCGAAGTGGCGCTGCCGGAGCACGACGGCTGCCACCGACTACTACATATACACCGCAACATCCCGGGCATGATGACCGCCATCAACAACGTGTTCTCGGAGAATGGCGTGAACATCGCCGCGCAGTTCCTGCAAACCAATGAACATGTGGGCTATGTGGTCATCGACGTGGACTCGGAGCACTCCGAAATGGCCCTCGAAAAGCTCTCGGCACTGGACGGCACGCTGCGCTGCCGGGTACTGTTCTAGTCCCCTGCGGAGCTCTGTCGATGCCCTTCTCTCGTTCTGTGCGCAAGCCCCTCCCCCCCAGGTCCGGTCGCCGGTGCGCCGCCGCGCTCCTCATCCTGGCGCTGGTGGCCCCGACGGTGGCGACCGCAAAGGAGGACAAGTTCCCCGGCATCCGCAAGCTCATGAACGACGAGCAGTTCGAGGCCGCGGGCCTGGATCGCCTGAACCCCGAACAGCTCAAGCACCTCGATGCCTGGCTGCTCGAATACACCGCCGGCGAAGCGACGGTACTGCGGGAACAGAACCCCGAAGTTCGCGAGGTGCAAAGCGCCTTTAACCTCGAAGCCTCGGTTGCGGACTTCCGTGGCTGGAGCGGCGACACGCTGTTCCGGCTCGATAACGGGCAGATCTGGAAGCAGCGCCTGGACGGCCGCTTCGCCTATGGCGGAGACGACCACCGCGTGCGCATCGAACGCAATTTCATGGGCTATTTCCGCCTTGTCCACGTCGCCACAGGCCGCGCCGTGGGAGTCACCCGCCTGCGCTGAACACCCCGGCGGACACGTTCAAGTTCCGCCTAAATTCCTCTGGATAAACTGCTGATATGTCGCGGGTTTGAATAAGTTCCCAGCAATCCCGTGAATTTGTCACAAATACCTGCTAGCCCATGGGCAATGGGCGTTTACATTGGTTTACAGTGTCACCACCGCGATGTTTCGGCATCGCACCAATTATAGATTTTCATATCAACTCAGGGGTTTTACATTATGTTGAGAAAGCATCTCACGACTGCTGTGTCCGCGGCCCTGGGCCTCGGCGTTCTCAGCTCGCTGCCCGGTACTGCCTTCGCGCAGGACGAGCAGCTGGTTGAAGAGGTAGTAGTCACCGGTTCGCGTATCCAGAAATCCAATCTGGTGAGCTCCAGCCCGGTGACCCAGATCGACTCCGAATCCTTCAAGTTCCAAGGTGTAACCCGCGTAGAGGACTTGCTGGCAGATCTGCCCTCGGTTTATCCGGGCCAGAACTCCGGTCAGTCCAACGGCTCTACCGGTACCGCCACGATCAACCTGCGTAACCTGGGCGCCAACCGCACCCTGGTCCTGGTTAACGGTCGTCGTCTGCCCATCGGCTCTCCCCAGGCGGGCGGCCAGGGCTCTGACATCAACCAGATCCCTGCTCCGCTCATCGAGCGCGTGGAAGTACTGACCGGTGGTGCATCATCCACCTACGGTTCTGACGCTGTCGCAGGTGTTGTCAACTTCATCATGGTTGACGACTTTGAAGGTGTGAAGCTGGACGTGCAGTACTCCGGCTACCAGCACAAGAACGACAACAGCCAGGCGAAAGCCATCAACGCTGCCAGCGGCTTTGAAGCCCCCGGCGGCACCGCAAACGATGGCGAGATCGCTGACATCTCCTTCATCATTGGTGCAAACATCGACGGCGGCCGCGGTAACGTCACCGCCTACGCTGGCTACCGCGACATCAGCGCTGTGGTTCAGGGCTCCCGGGACTTCTCCAACTGCGCCATCGCGGGCAGCCAGAGTGATCCCGCCTGTGGTGGTTCCTCCACGCTGCCCGAAGGTCGTTTCACGGACTTCGGCCTGCTGGCGGATGTGCCCCCCGGCAGCTTCGACTACATCGTTCAGGGTGACCAGTTCGTACCGCGGGACGGCCTGCTGTACAACTACAACCCGGCGAACTTCTTCCAGCGTCCGGACGAGCGTTACACCGGTGGTGTTTTCGGTCACTACGAGATCAACAAGCACGTAGACATCTTCACCGAATTGAACTTCATGGATAACCGCTCCAACGCGCAGATCGCTCCCTCCGGTGCGTTCTTCGTGACCAGCGCCCTGTCCTGCGGCAACCCCTTCCTGTCCGACCAGCAGTTCGACCTGATCTGTGGCAGCTTCGGCCTCGGCGAAGACGACTACCAGGACCTGTTCCTCGGTCGTCGTAACGTAGAAGGTGGCTTCCGTAACGAAGACATCCGTCACACCACCTTCCGTGGCGTGTTCGGTGCTCGCGGTGAGATCGACGACAACTGGCGTTACGAGATCTCCGGTCAGTACGCTGAGACGTCTCTGGAGTCCACCTACAACAACGAACTGTCCACCACGCGCATCATCCGCGCCCTGGACGCCACCACGGACGCCGATGGCAACGCCGTTTGTCGCTCCGTGCTGGACGGCTCCGACCCGAACTGTGTCCCCTGGAACGTGTTCGAAACCGGCGCAGTCACGGATGACATGCTGAACTACCTGTACATCCCGCTCTACGCCCGCGGCACCACGGACCAGAAGGTGTTCACCGGCTACGTAACGGGTGACCTGGGTGAGTACGGCGTTTCCCTGCCCACCGCCGACAGTGGTATCAGCGTGGTGCTCGGTGCGGAATACCGCTCTGAAAACCTCGACTTCAACCCTGACAGCGGCTTCGAAAGCGGCGACGGTGCAGGCCAGGGTGGCCCGGTCCTCGGCGTTAAGGGCGGCTTCGACGTGAAGGAATACTTCGCTGAGGTGAGCATTCCCCTGGTCGAGAACAAGGACTTCGCTCAGGAAGTGACTCTGGACCTTGGCTACCGCTATTCGGATTACTCCACGGACGTGGAAACCGATACCTATAAGGTAGCCCTGGCCTGGTCCGTCAGCGACGACGTTCGTCTGCGTGCCAGCTACAACCGCGCTGTTCGCGCCGCGAACATCCGCGAGCTGTTCCGCTCCCAGGGTATCGGCCTGTTCGACATGGCTGAAGACCCCTCCGTCCGCAAGCCTCGAGCAGTGTGCCCGCACCGGCGTCACCGCCGCGCAGTACGGCACCATTGCTGACTCCCCGGCTGGCCAGTACAACGAAGTTACCGGTGGTAACCCCGACCTGAAGCCTGAAGAAGCTGACACCTACAGCTACGGCGTGATCTGGGCCCCGAGCTTCGTTGAAGACCTGACGATCACCGTCGACTATTTCGATATCGAAATCATCGACGCCATCGGCGCGATCAGCTCCG
>CAXBBA010000080.1:0-7488 GCA_963973805.1 uncultured Halieaceae bacterium
ATGCTCTTACTCAATTAATGAGATTGCAGCAAATTACTTGTGGACATTTTAAAGCGTAAGTCCGCCGCCGATGGGCAAGGCGTAACGGATACAGAAAAGGCGACGCTGGGCTACATCCGCAAGAACTTCGTGTTTACGGATGCCGCCGCGCGGGACTTCGACGAAGCGTTCGCGAAGCTCTGACAATACCGGGCAGCGAGGTCCGGCGGCGCCCCAGGCACCGGACTTCGCTGGTCACAATGCCTGGCCGCAGCACCAGCCCGACGCCGAGGCCCACTGAAAGTTGTGCCCCCCCAGCCAGCCCGTAACATCCAGGGCCTCGCCGATGGCATACAGTCCCGGCACGCTCCTGATCTCGAAGGTCTTTGACGACACCTCGTCCGTATCAATCCCGCCCAGGGTGACCTCCGCCGTTCGGTAGCCCTCACTCCCGCCCGGCCGGAACTCCCAGCCATTGAGCCGGGCTCCCAGCTCCATCAGGGTCGACGACGACACGGAGCCCAGCCTGTCATCATCGAACCACTCGCCACGCAGCGCATCCACCAGGCGACGGGGAAGGGGTTTACGCAGCAGCGTTGCCAGGCTTTGGCGAGGATTCTCGTCCCGGCTCTCCCGGAGCCAGGGAGTGGCGTCGCGATCCGGCAACAGGTCTATCGTTACCGCATCGCCTTCACGCCAGAACGAGGATATCTGCAGTATCGCCGGGCCACTCAGGCCTCGGTGCGTGAACAGCATCTGGTCGCGGAACTCGCCTTCACCACAACGCACGCTCACGGGCAGGGAAACGCCGGAGAGCTGCGCAAAACGCTCCCGGTCCGCATTGTTCCAGGTCAGCGGCACCAGTGCCGCCCGCGGTGTGACGACTTCCAGATCGAACTCCCCCGCCACGCGGAAGGCCAGGTCGCTGGCGATCTTCGGCAACGAGAGCCCTCCGGAGGCGATCACCACCCGGGGGGCAGAGAAAGTCGCCTTGTCCGTCACCACCGTAAACCCACCCCCGGGCGATCGCCGCAGCGAGCGCACGGTTTCGCGCAGACGCATGCGCACCCCCGCGTCCGCGCACTGCTTCAGCAGCATGTCGAGGATGTCCTGGGCGCTGTGGTCACAGAACAGCTGCCCCGGCGCCTTTTCGTGATAGGGAATGCCCGCTGCCTCGACCATCGCAACGAAATCCTGGGGCGTGTAGCGGCGCATGGCCGACAGGCAGAAATGCGGGTTCTGGGACAGGTAGTGCTCCCGCGGGTCGGCGAAGAGGTTGGTGAAATTACAGCGCCCACCGCCCGACACGAGAATCTTCAAACCACACTTGGGACCCTTCTCGAGCACCAGCACGCGCCGCCCCCGGAACCCGGCACTGATCGCGCACTGGAGGCCGCTGGCGCCACCCCCGATCACGATAACGTCTGCGTCATTGCCCTCAGCCGTCAAAGCAGGCCCGCCGGAGCTTTCGCAGCTTGTCCTCGCCCAGGCGCTGGAGCAGGTCGATGTTGCGGGCCGGAATCCCGTCGATGTCCGGATGCTCCGCCACGGCGCGACTGATGCTGTCTTCCCTCAGCAGGTGCAGCATCGGGTACGGAGACCGGTTCGTGTAATTCTCGGCGGCCTCGGCCTCCGTGCCCCCAAAGCGGTACTCGGGGTGAAAGCTCGCCACCTGGAAGCCACCCGCATAGCCGTGCCGTTCAAGCAGTTGGTCGCAGCGGTCCAGGAACTGGTTGTAGGCGAAAAAGTCGCCCAGTACCCGGGGATGGATCAACAGGGTCGTCTCCGTATTCCGGTCACTCTCGAGATACTCCAGCTCCCGCCCCAGGTCGGCAAGCAGGGTCTCGTCCGTTTCTGCGCTGCTGACCACGAAACGCAGGCGGGAACTGTCGTACTCCCGCCGCGCAAAGGGACAGAGGTTCAGGTCGATCACCACGTCCCGCACCCAACGGCGGGTGTGGGCGATGACCTGCTCCGCAGACAGCTCGTCGGTCAGCGCCACGCAAATACCGGCTGTTCATAGTGCGCGACCCGGGTCTGGCGGCCGAACATGGCCACCTCACGGAACTGGTAGAGCATCGCCCCCGTTGGGGCAAAGATGCGGTCGCTGTGAAAGCGCATCGACAGCACGTCCTGGTCGCTCTCTTCGATGGTCTGGAGCACCGGTGAGTCACTGCGACTCAGCTCCCGGAAGGGAAAGGGCCGCACAAACTCCACCTCATCGGGGTTCGGTGTCAGGTCATGGCAATCCACATCGGACCAGAGCACCACGGGGGTGATCACATAGCCGGAGCGGGTCGCGAAGTCGTCCAGCACCCCCAGAACCGATTCTGCTTCGAGGTGCAGACCCACCTCTTCGCGCAGCTCCCGCAGGGCGCATTCAATCAAGGTTTCGCCCTGATCGCGACGACCACCGGGCAGGGCCCACTGGCGCGAGTGGGCACGCAACGACGCGCTGCGCCGCGTCACGACCACCGCCGGCTGCGCATCATCGCGACAGACGGTCAGCGTGACGGATGCAGCGCGACGACCCTCGCGGGCGATGGCGCGACGCTCGAAGGTCTGCAGGTTCCTGCACAGAAGATCGCGCAGCGACGCGTTGTGACGAAAGAGCGTCAGCGTGATCTCCTTGGCAGCTCCGATCCCTGGATCACAGCAGGGGAATCGCCATCAGAATCAGGCCCAGCACGCCCACGCCCCAGACCAGGCTGCGCACCACGGTGATGCCCGCCAGGTAGATGGGCAGGTAGACAACGCGGGCGCCCAGGAACAGCTGGGCACCGAATAGCGCTTCGCTATCGAGCCCCGCCGCGTGCGCCACCAGTGCCAGGGGCGTAAACAGAATCAGGGCCTCGATCGTGTTGTTCGCCGCCCGCACGGCACGACCACCCAGCGGCGTGGCCTCGGGCAGGTCATCGCGGTTGCTCAGGCCAACGCGCATCCCTTCGGCGGTCCACTCGCGATTGCGCAGCACGGCGGCGAGGAGGATAGCGACGAAAGCGAGGCCAACGGCATAGACAATCAGGGTTAGCAGTGGGGTCATGGTTATCTCCTTGGAATTATCGTTAGGTCGGAATAGACCCGGGCGCGTCAGCGCAGCGGGAATTCTTGTGCGAGCCCGTCACCCCCAGAGCCGAAACCGCGGGTCAGCGCGCCTTGTCCATATCGAGATAATGCTGCTCATACATGTAGCGCATCGCCTCGAAGAAGTTGCTGTCCGGATGCTCGATGCAGAAAAGCTCCAGCTGGGGCCAGTAGGTGGGCCCGAGCACTCCCACCTTGCCCTCGGCTTCAGAGCGCCCCGCGAAGTACCCGTTGCGCCAGGCGATGGCCCGGGGATCCTTCGAGGGCATGGGACTCCCTCCGCTGACCGCGCAGAGCACGCTATTGCCGTGCTCGTCACGGCAGTACTGCTGGGTCTCTCCCGGAGCATAGCCCAGGCAGGTCGTTTCCCGGTCAACTGCCGCCGCCGCGAACCGCGAGGCGCCAAGGAGCATTACGATGGCCAGCGCTTTGTTCATGACGGCGATCAGACGAGTCCCTGGAAATCCCGCTCCATGCCCAGATCCAGGCGCTGCAGCAGCGGCTCCCGCACGCGCGCCTTTGTCTCACGGTGCGCTTTCATATCGAGGGCGCCGAATCCCGCAACAACCGCCTCGAGCTGCGCAGCGAACTCCTCTTCGTCGACCGCATTGTCGAGGTAACCTACCTGCACGGCCTCATCGGGGCTGTAAATGCGCGCGAGGGAAACGGCTTCATTGAGCTGCCTGCCGTCGAGACGTGCCCGGGCAAGTTCGACGCCGAACCAGGGCAGCGTCATGCCTATGGCCACCTCGTTCAGGCCCAGCTTGAAGTTACCCCGAACGCCCAGGCGGTAGTCCGCCGACAGGCAGAACAGGGCCCCCATCGCCAGCGCGTGACCGGTTACCGCGAGCACGACGGGCGCTTCAAACTTGAGCAGCTTCAGCGCCATGTTGGCGCCCTGGCCTAGAAGGCGCACGGCATCTTCTCCGCCCTTGCCCATTACGGACAGGTCAAAGCCTGCGGAAAACTTGCCCGGACGTCCGGCCAGTACGAGGGGCTTGTCGATGGAGGCCCCATCCAGGCCCTCGGCCAGAGCGTCGAGCATTGCGAAGGACAGGGCATTGGCCTTGCCATCGTCCATGGTCAGCAGCGTGTGGGTTTCCAGCTCTTCTACGGTCAACAGTTCAGACATCTATGGTTCTCTTGCGGTACATATAAAAGTTGTGGGCGAGAGTGTACATCTTCTCTGTGTATTGGCGGCAGGGGGGCGGGAGGCCGGCGGGAAGTCGGGCAATGCGCGGGTGGTAGCGTGTGCCCGAAGCCAGTAGGCTCACCCCACAACCCCATGAAGCCGGTGAAAGAAACCATGACCCAGTCCTTTTACGACCTCAGCGTTGCCTCCTACCTGCAGATTCTGGGAGGAGTGCAGACCACCCTCGCGCGCGCCGTGGAATTCGCCGGGAACAACCCCCTGAACCTCGACGAGCTGGTGCACGTCAGGCTCCACGACGATATGGCGCCCCTGAGCTTTCAGCTGGTCTCTGTGTGGCATCACTCCCTGGGCAGTATCAAGGGCATGGAGACGGGAGTTTTCGGACCACCGCCGAAGATGCCGGCCATGACCTTCGACGGCCTGCGCAACCTGATATCGGAAGCGGAGGAGTTCCTCCAGGGTCTTTCCCGGGAAGAGGTGGAAGCACTGTCAGGCCGCCCCATGGTGTTTCGCATGGGTGAGCTGGAGATTCCCTTCACCACGGACAACTTCCTGAGCTCGTTCTCACTGCCCAACTTCCACTTCCACACCACGACCAGCTACGCCATTCTGCGTCAGCACGGAGTCCCCCTGGGCAAGCGGGACTTTCTGGGCCAGCTGCGCGTCGGCGCGGAGTAAGGGCCAGCGCAATCACCGGTCCAGGGGCTAAACCGACGTGAAGACCCATTCCTACGATGCCATCGTTATCGGTGGAGGCCACAACGGCCTGACCTGCGCAGCCTATCTGGGCAAGCGTGGCATGCGCGTGCTGGTGCTGGAGCGGCGGGACGTGCTCGGCGGCGCCGCAGTCACGGAGGAGTTCCACCCCGGGTTTCGCAATTCGGTGTTCTCCTACCTGGTGAGCCTCCTGGACCGCCGCGTCGTGGCGGAGCTGGAGCTCCCCCGCCATGGCCTGGAGCTCATTCCCCGTCCCGGCGGGGGGCTGTCGCTTCTTCCCGGGGATCACTTCCACCTGGCACCGGATGTGCCGGCGGCGCAGCGCGCACTGGAACGCTTCTCGAAGGCGGATGCCCGGGCCTATCCCGCCTTTGACACCATGCTGCAGGAAATCGGCAATCTGGTACGCCAGATCGCCCAGGACATACCCCCCAACTTCGGCGGCGGCCTGGCGGACCTGTGGCGCCTGCTCCAAAGCGCCAATGGCTTCCGTCGCCTGAGTGCGGAACGCCAGCTGCAGTTGACGGAGCTGATGACCATGTCGGTCGGGGACTTCCTCGATCGCTGGTTCGATAGCGACCCCATCAAGGGGCTGTTCGGCTTCGAGGGCATCATCGGCAACTTCGCCGGAGCCTACGAGCCCGGCAGCGCCTACGTGCTCCTCCACCACGCCTTTGGTAACGTGGACGGCAATACGGGGGGCTGGGCCTACGCCCGCGGCGGCATGGGTGCCATCACCCACGCCATGGCGTCAGCGTGCCGCCACCATGGCGTGGATGTGCGGGCCGGCGCAGAAGTTGCGGAAGTGCTGGTGGAGCGTGGCAGCGTCAACGGCGTCAGAACCGCCGACGGCGAGGTGTTCCACGCCCCCCTGATCGCCGCGAATACCCACCCCCGCGTGCTGTTCGGCCAGCTGTTGGACCCGGAGCTGACACCTCCGGCCTTCGCCACACGCATCGCTGGCTATCGCAGCGAGTCCGCCACCTTCCGCATGAATCTTGCCCTGACGGAACTCCCCCGCTTCGACTCCGTGCCCCATGACGAGGCGGGCCTGACCGCGATGCAGGACACCATCGACATCTGCCCTTCCCTGGCCTACATCGACGCCGCCTACGACGACGCGCGCAGCCTGGGCTACGCGCGTAAACCCGTGATATCGATGTGCATACCCACGCTGCTGGACGACAGCCTGGCTCCCTCCGGCTGCCACGTCATGAGCCTGTTCTGTCAGCACTTTCGCCACACCCTGCCCGACGGCCGCAGCTGGGATGACGAGCGGGAAACCGTTGCCGACCACATCATCGATACGGTCGCGGCCTACGCGCCCAATCTGCCCGGCGCCATCGCTGGACGCCAGATCAACTCCCCGCGGGACATCGAAGAAAAGCTGAACATGCTCGGCGGCGACATCTTCCACGGCAAACTGAGCCTGGACCAGATATTCTCCCTGCGTCCCGTGGGCGGCTACGCGGATCACCGCATGCCCCTGAAAGGCCTTTACCTGTGCGGGTCCGGTGCCCACCCCGGGGGAGGGGTCACGGGCATACCGGGGCGCAATACGGCGAGCGTCATGCTCCGGGATCAGCGAAAGTTCTGAGCGTCGGGAAGCTCGCGCTCCGGATCCAGAAGATCACTCAGGGGTGCGTCGAAGTTGCGGGCACTGATGCGATGGGGATGCTCGTTGGTCTCGATAACCACGGGCCCCTGTTCGCCGATGGCGATATCCATGCCGGTGAAGGTCAGGCGAGGCAGTACGCGCAGGGTTTCCCGGGCAAGTTCCACACACTCCTGCCAATAAGGTAACTGCACGCCCTCGATCAGAACGCTGGAATCCGGGTGATGGGTAAATTCTTCAGAAAACAGCGAGGCGTAACCCGCAGGCCCCAGGCGCCCCGAGTTCAGGTCCACCACGCTTCTCAGCCCGCCCCCGGAGGTGTTGTCGGTGAGGCTTCCTGTCCGGCCGATGCGCAGCACGGCACCCCGGATTCGCACCTCGGCCTCCCCCTGGATCACCCAGATCCGAAGCGTATTGACACTGGCGGGATTGAAGCGAGCCAGCACAGGATGCTGCTCCAGGTAGCGCTGCAGCAGATAGCCTTCGCCCAGGCCGTCGGCCAGCCGTTCCCTGACGAATTCTGCCAGGGGCACGGCAAGCGCGCCCGGCGAGAGATCCCTCGCCATGGGCACTCCATCGACCACCTGCACCTCTGCGGCCGCAAAGCCCTTGCCCTGCTGCCCCAGCGAGAGTTTGAAGCAAACTTTCAGCGGGGCCAGTCCCTGGAGGTAGCTTGTCAGCTGCTCCAGCGTTGTGAGTCTTTCGCCGGCGACACCGACGCCTTCCCGCTCGTGCAGGTACCCCAGATATTCGGGAACGGGAATTCCGGCCTGGCGGAGCAGCGCCGCCTCGATAGCCTTGTGGCCACTGACGCAGTGAAATCCCGGGGGATTCAGCTGGGCGATGCGCAGCTCGTACTCCCTGCAGGTCAGGGCCCGGAGCTTGTCCCCATCATTCAGCTGCGGGCGCCAGAGCGCCTGCTCAATGTAGGCGAGGGGCC
>CAXBBA010000081.1:0-7445 GCA_963973805.1 uncultured Halieaceae bacterium
CGGGAGGTCTTGCCCGCGGTGGGGGTTCGTTGCGCCCTGCGCGTTCCCCTGCTTGTCGGGGTGGGTTTGCGCCGCTGCAGTAGCAGCAAGGCGATCAAGAGAACAACGGCAATACCAAGAAGCAGCTTCATGCGCTATCTCCCGCGTTGGGTGAGGCCGAGGCGAAGCCCGGGCCTCGCTTAATGTCGTGCCTAGCGATTGCGTCCAAGGCGCTCGTGAGCGTCTACCCCCTCGTTCTTGCGCGTAACCTTGTCGACGCGGGTCGCCGCACCCAGGGAGAGCTCGCCGGCCACCACGAGTGCCGCCGCGATCTCTGCCAGCTTGAGCGCCTTGCCCTTGCCGTGGCAGTCCATGATCTTCAGGCATTCGGCCTGCGTGGGCAGGCTGGTGCCTCCACCGTAGCTTGCCACGATCAGCGCCGGCAGCGTGACCGAGAAGTGGTAGTCGCCTTCACGGGTTACCTGATTATAGACAGTGCACTGGTTCGACTCGCCGATGTTGGCGATATCCTGGCCCGTCGCCAGATAGAGGGCGGCGAGACCGTTGGCCGGATGCGCCGCATTGTTCGACGAGGACGTCATGAAGGAGGCGAGGGTCGTGATGCCCTGACCGTAGTGCATGGCTTCGGGGGTGATGCGCAGATTGCGCTCCACCACGTCCCGGGGGATCGTGATCTCGGCCGTTACGCGCTTGCCCCGGTTCTTCAGCAGGTTGACGGAGGAGGTGCGCTTCTCTGTGTCGAAGTTGCCCGAGAGCAGGTAGTGACGAAGCGTCGGGTACTGTTTCTGGATCCACTCACAGGCGACGAAGGTGGCGCGGCTGGTCATGTTCTGGCCCGCGGCGTCGCCCGTGCTGTAGTCGAAGCGGGTGTAGACGAAGTTGTGCGCACAGTAGTGTTCGATCTCGTCGAGCTTGCCCACCGAGGTGGTGCTCTCCGCCACGGCCTTGATCTCATCGAAATGTTCCACCAGCCAGCGCTCGAAGTCGCGGGCGTCGCGGGCGCTGTGAAACACGAAGCAGGGCGCCCGTTGCATTGCCTGTCCCACGACGGTGGTGGTGACACCGCCGGCCTCGCGAATCACCTTCATGCCACGGTTATAGCTGGCGAGCATGGTGCCCTCCACCGTCGCCATGGGAACGTAGAATTCACCCTGGGCATACTCTCCATTGATCAGCAGCGGACCTGCAATACCGATGGGGACCTGGGCGACGCCGAAGATGTTTTCGATATTCCCCGACATGTCTTCGGCGTTGAAAGAGAACCTGCGTGTGTGGTCGAGCTTTGCACCGGTGGTTTCTTCGATAAATTTTTGCCGTTCGGCGATGATCTCCGGGCCGTAGTCGTTTTCGGGATCCCGGGGTATGGATTTGCTCATGGTTCATCTCGGTGTTATGGAGTAGGGACGCTAAACTACTCAAGGTGCCAGCGGAGGTCAATTTGAGCCCCGGGTACCGGCACCTTTGCTGAGGGGATACACCCATGATGGTTTGTTGCAGAATTGCCTTGCTGGCAGCGTTTTCCCTGGCCGTGACGATGGCCAGGGCCGATTCGGTGGACGATGCGCTCACCCGGGATCCGCCGGAGCACTGGAGTCACCCCGCATCCATGCTGGAACTCGTGATAGACAGCCACGGGGAGCGCCTGCCCGCGCATATCTATCTGGCCTCCGGGCCCGGACCGCACCCGACGGTCGTGCTCCTGCACGGCTTTCCCGGGAATGAGCGCAATCTGGATCTGGCCCAGGCCCTGCGTCGCTTTGGGTTCAACACGGTGTTTTTCCACTACCGCGGGGCCTGGGGTGGGACCGGGAGCTATCGCCTCTCCCATCTGTCCGAGGATGCGCTGGCGGTGCTGGCCTACCTCCGGGACGAAACGCGGGCGAAGCGGCTGCGGGTCGATCCGGGCAACCTGTCGCTGCTGGGCCATTCCCTCGGTGCCTACACGGCGCTCGCATCCGCAGCCCGGGACCGGGATCTTCGCTGCGTCATGGCGCTGTCACCGGCCAACCCCGGAGGCTGGAAAGGCAGCCTGGAACGGGACGGGAACCGTGCGGCGCAGGGCCTGGCCACCTATGCCGATTCCCTGTTCATGCTGCGGGGCCTGAGCGGTGCGGCGTTGCGTGACGAATTGCTCGAGACCGGGATGGCGCTCCTGGATACGCGAGGCTTCGGCAGTGGACTGAAAGGGCAGAGGGTGCTGCTGGTCGTGGGCGAGGAAGACAGGGTCACTCCCGCCGATACCATGTTCGATCCCGTGGTCGCGGCCTATGAAGAGGCGGGTGTCGATGTCACCGCGCTGAAGCTGCCGGGGGACCACAGTTTCTCCGCCAGTCGCGTGCGCCTCACCCGGGAACTGCTTCGCTGGAGTGGCGACAACTGCCGTGGCGACAGCTAGCCCGGCGGTAGCAGCAGGGCGCAGCGCTGGTCAAAGCGCTGCAGCTTGCGGGCGGTTTTGCGATCCGCGAAGAACCGCCACCAGGTGCTGATGGGGATCAGTTCCGCGTTCCCGATGCCGTCCACCAGCATCACGCGATAGCGGTCTTTCTCGCGCACAGCGATGATGTTGTGGGGGAGGAGGTCGCGACTGAGGATGCGCAACCCCGCCACCGCCCGGCGAAACTCGTCCATGCCCGCGGCCAGCTCCGGCGTCATGCCCCGGGGCAGCAGGGTTTGCAGGTTCTCCGGCCAGCTGCCATCGTCATTGCGCATGAGCTGGGTCACGATACCGATGCCCATATCCGTCTCTTCCGTGCCGTGGTAGCGCGGCACGTGGCGCCACAGGGCTTCGCTGGGGCGGGTCAGCAGCTCCCGGTAGGCATTGATTTCCTTGCGCTGGTCGTCGAGGAAGCGCGCGGGAAGGTAGCGCTTGAAGTCCTGGCGCAGGAGCTTGCGCGCCGCGCCCGTGCGATCGGGGCGCAGCACCTTGACGCAGCGACTGGCGTGGTCCGGATGTTGAAAGCAGTAACGGGTGCCGCCGACAAACAGCGGCCGCGTGTGCCGAAGCTTGAGCATGGGTAAGCGGGCCAGACGGAAAGGCGCGAAGTTTACCCCAGAGGACGCATTCTGTCTTTTGCTCAGGCGTTTTGACTGAATCCGCGCCGGAGAGCATAGTAGCGCCGTCCATGAATGCCCCCGTCCCCTCCAACCTTCCCCGTTTTCCCTTTATCGCCGTGCTGCTCGTGGTGGCCGTGCTGCTGCTGCCGTTCGGGCGCATGGTCGAAATGCCCATGCTCCTGCTGTCCATCGCGGGTGTGATCGGTCTGTGGCGCCGTCCTTCCTGGCGCGGCGGCGCGCCCTGGGGATGTTTGCTGCTGCTCTACATCGCGTTTGTCCTGCCCATGATTTTTTCCCTGCCGGATGCGGTGGCGGGAGAGAAGTCCCTGCTAACGACCATAGGCACCCTGCGCTACGGTTTGTCCTGCTGTGCGCTGCTGTGGTTCTGGGAGAGTGGCGGCGGTGAGGACGGCGGCGCCGCCACAGTGCACCACGCGGTGGGCCTGGGAGTGGCCTTTTGCCTGCTGTTCTGGGGGCTGGACGGGTTCTGGCAGTTCCTCACGGGGCACGATGTCCTAGGCTACGGGCGGGGAGAGGGGTACATCAATGCGCTGTTTGGCGAGGACGACAACATCAAATTTGGTATCACCCTGGCGCTGCTGGCACCCCTAGGGGTCATCCACGGTTTTCGCCACTGGCGTCAGCCCTGGGCCTGGGCCCTGTTGCTGCTCTGCCTGGTCATGGTGATGCTCTCGGGCAAGCGCGGTGCCTGGATTACGTTGATCGTCGAACTTGCGGCCATGGCGGCCTACTACCGCTGGCGGGGTTCCCTGGATCTGCGCCGCCTCGCGCTGCCGGTTCTGGCGATCCTTCTTGCCCTGGCTATGGCCTTCAGTGCCAGCGACTGGGTGCAGACGCGCAGTCGCGTACTGGTAAACGCGCTGGACGAGCCCAGCTATGACCAGTTCTACGCCGCCACGGCGAAGCGCCTTCCGATCTGGGGCACCGCGTGGCGCATGGGCAATGACAACTGGCTGAACGGCGTGGGCCCCCGGGGTTTCCGCTATGCCTATAGCGAATACGCGGCACCGGATGATCACTGGGCCCGTCCCGCATCCGGCGCCGGCGGTAGCCGGGGTTCCCACGCCCACCAGCTGCTCCTCGAACTGTATGCGGAGACCGGGGTCCCGGGACTCGTCGGCTACCTGGCGATCGGGGGGCTGCTGATTGGGGGCTGGCTTCGGGCCGGGGCTGAGGCGCGCTCCCGTGCCATGCCCTACGGAGTGGCGCTCATCGGTATGCTCTGGCCAGCTAACACTCATGCGGCCTGGTATTCCTCCTGGTCCGGGTTGCTGTTCTGGTTTTTTGTGGGCCTCTACCTGATGGCTCTGGCAGAATCGCCGGGCAGAAGTGCAGATCCGGGGAAGGGATCATGATCGTCAGTCACCGCCACCGTTTCATATTTGTCAAAACCCACAAGACCGCGGGGAGCTCCCTCGAGGTCGCCCTCGCGCGGGAGTGTGGGGACGGCGATATCGTGTCCCACATGGAGGACAACATCGCATCGGGGTTGCCGCGCAACTACGGCCCCACCAGTGCCCTGGGGCCGATCTACAATCGCCACAAGCTGCTTCGCAAGCTCCTGTCGCGCCATTCACCGCTGCTCGGTGCCTTCTACTATGAACACATGGCGGCGTCGCGCATTCGCGAACTGGTGGGGGAGGATGTCTGGAACAGCTATTTCACGTTCTGCTTCGAGCGCAATCCCTGGGACAAGGTGGTGTCCTACTACCTGTGGAAGAAGCATGGTCAGCACAAGCCCATGCTGCCCTTCGACGAGTACATTGCCCGCAAGCCCCATCGCCTGCCCCGGGACAGCGACCTCTACTGGGACGACAGCGGCATCATGGTGGACCGGGTGTTTGAGTTTCGCGATCTGTCTGCAGGACTGGCGGAGCTTCGCGAACGCCTTGGGCTGGAGCTGCCGGAACCCCTGCCGCGGGAGAAAACCGGCGTGGCAATGGAGCGTCGCCCCTACACGGAGTACTACAGCGATGGCAGCCGAGAAGCGGTGGCGCGGCTATTTGCCCGGGAAATAGAAACGATGGGATACACCTTCGGCGACTGAGCCGCATTCGTTCCCGTGGGCGTCAGGCAGCGGCCCGTCGGCCGTAGCTACGCCGCCGGTTTGCGGACGAAATGCACCCAGCCCGTACGCGGTCCATCAATGCCAAAACGCTTGCGCTGCACCGGATCGGGTTCGAGGTCTTCGGGGGAGCAGACTTCGACTTCAAAGCCCGCTGCTTCCAGCGTTTGGGCGTAGTCGCGGCCGTAGCTGCGCACGTGCTCGTCCGGGCGCTTGTCCCAGGTCGCCCGCACATTGCCGGGGGTTCCGTCGGCGCGGGTTGTCTCTTCGAATATCGGGACATTGAGGATCGCCCAGGCTCCGGGGCGCAGCACCCGGAGGCATTCCGTGAGGGCCTTGCGATCATCGGGCACGTCCTGCAGTACATGACTGCAGTAGAGCGCGTCCATGGTCTCGTTGGGGTAGATCATGTCCTGCACATCGAGGCGGACCATCACATCTTTGCGCATGAGATCTGCAGTGATGTAACCCTCACCGATTGCCTCGCGCAGAAAATGTGAGAGACGGGGTTCCGGAGCGATGTGCAGAAACTGCATGTGGCGTTGGAGCAATTTTTCCTGGCGGTCCTGCAGGTACAGCCAGGTGAGGCGATCCCGCTCCCGCGAGCGACATCCGGGGCACACGGCGCCATCGCGGGCGCGATCGCCGGTGCCCGCAGGCAGGAAATGGGAAAAACCCTGATCGCATACCGGGCAGCGCACCGCATCTCCGCGATAGCGAATCGGCGATATGACCTCGTCGCGCCAGCGGCGGATGCGAACTTCGAGATTCTTCAGGAATTGCATAGGGACCTGGAGTGCGGGCGCGAAATCCGCACCCGCTGTCGATTAGCCAAAGACGTAGAAGGCGAGCTTGTTGCCGTCGAGGTCGCGTACGTAAGCGCCGTAGAACACGTCGGGGATACGCTGGCCCGGTTCACCGTCGCAGGTGGCGCCCAGTTCTATCGCCTTGTGGTACAGCGCGTCGGCGTTTTCCTTGCTCTCGGCGGTGAAGGCGATCATGTTGCCGTTGCCCGGATGGTTCGGCTGCTCATCGTAGGGGATGCACACCGCCACCATGGGTTCCGCCATGGACTTGCCGATGAACGCGATGCGCTCCATATCGACGGTGATCTTCGCGCCCATGTCCGCAAACAGATTCGCGTAGAACGCTTTTGCGCGCTCCATGTCGCTCACTCCGATCGTGACGTAACCAATCATTACCTTCTCCTTATTGTTCCTTTCGGGTGTTGGTCCCGCTGACCAGGAGGCGCTCGCGGTGCGGGGTGAGTGTGCGGCGCGTCGCAGAGTGTAAACCATCGGCTTGCCATGGCAACTATGTAGCTTGAGGCCGGAAGGCCTGTGCGCGTATCCTCGCGTTTTCCCGAACGTTGCGCCGCCGATGCTCGAGCAGGTTTTCATCGCTTTTGTCTTTCTGGGACTGTTCTACGGACTGGTTTTCACCGCCTACGCACCGGCATGGCTGTTTGCCGGGGCGATGGGAGCCGTGTACTTCGCGGGGCTCGTTGATACGGGCACCCTGCTCGCGAAGGCGACCAACACCGGTGTGATCACGCTGGTGCTGCTGATTCTGGTCTCCATCGGCCTTGAGAAGCTCAGTTGGCTTTCGCGCCTGTCCCGGGGGCTGGCAGTGCCGGGCTACGCCATGACCCTGCTCCGCGTGAGTACGCTCACCAGCCTTTTCTCCGCCATCGTGAACAACACTGCGGTGGTCGCGACGCTGGCCAATGCCCTGCGGGACAACCCTCACCATCTGCCGAGCCGATTGCTGTTGCCCCTGTCCTACGCGGCGGTGCTCGGGGGAACGATGACGCTCATCGGAACATCGACCAATCTTATCGTCAGCAGCTTTCTCGAAGATGCCACGGGCACGGGGCTCGCTTTCTTTGACTTTCTACCCATCGGGTTCGCGGCCACGGTCGTCGGTACCGTGGTGCTGTTTCTGTCCGCCCGTCTGCTGCCGAGCAACCCCCGGGAGGAGGTGACCGTAGCGGAGTATCTGGTCGAGGCAGAGGTGGAGCCGGGCTCGAGCCTGGCGGGGCGAAGCCTTGCGGAGAATGGACTGCGGGAGCTGGATGCGTTGTTTCTGGTGGAAATCGTGCGCGGGGATCACCTGATCTCGCCGGTTTCTCCCCAGGAAGTGATCCTGGAGGGCGACAAGCTGATTTTCTCGGGGGATATCTCCCAGGTGAATGTGCTGCGCAAGTTTCACGGCCTGAAGACCTTTGCCACGGATGAGGGCCTGCTGCGGGACAACCTGGTGCAGGTGGTGATTCTTCCTGGCGCTACCGTCGAAGGCCGAACCA
>CAXBBA010000082.1:0-7397 GCA_963973805.1 uncultured Halieaceae bacterium
TTCGCAGCCGATGAGGCCCGCACCGATGATGACGATCTTTTTCGCATCCAGGCGCGTCATCGCCTTGCGGAAATCATCGTAGTCCATGAGATCGTTCACGGAGTACACGCGTTCGAGCGCGTCGCCGCCCAGGGGCGGGCGTATCACGCTGGCGCCGGTGGCGAGCACCAGGTCCCGGTAATGCACTTCGCTGTCGTGATCTGCCAGGTGCAGCACCTTCCGCGCAGTGTCGATGGACTGCACCCGCGTCATGGTCCACACACTGGCATTCAGATTGGACGCCATGGTGCCGGCGTCACTCTGGGTGAGGGCATCGGCGTCCGTGTTCTTGGTGAAACCCGTTGAAAGCATGGGCTTGGAGTAGGCGCGGCCATCATCGGCCGTGATCAGCATCAGGGGCGTCTCGTCGTCGTGCTTGCGGAACTCCCGTGCGAGGCCGTAGCCCGCCAGGCCCGTACCGATGATCACCACCGGCGCGGGCTGCTCCGGCGCGGGCGTCTGGTGATGCGGCGCCGCCTCTACCTCTGCCTCTTCAATGAGCTCAAAATCTTCCTTGCCCACGCCGCAATCGGGACAGAGCCAGTCCGCGGGCACATCCTCCCACCGGGTACCCGGCTCAATACCATCGTCTGGCCAGCCTTCCGCTTCGTCATAAATCAGACCGCAGACGATACATTCCCACTTGCGCATAGGGCCTTACTCCCGGAGTCGTCGTTACTTTTGGGGCCGCAAGATTAGCATGACCCGGCCCAATGGCCCTACGGGGGCCCGAGGGTGTTGCAAGGAGGGATTGGATCGCGCATCCTCGCGCTCCCCTCGTCCGGAAAACCCAGTGAACGCGCCGTACTCCCGTACCCAGAAGCCGCGATGGCAGCGCCCGGAAAGGCTCGCCGGCGCCGATCTTGCGTCGGTGCGCCGCTGGCTGCTGGACGACGGCTCCCTCACGGCCCGGCTCATCGCCACCGGCCAGCGCTTCTCTCTCCGGCGCCTGTCCCAGCAGTGGGAGCAGCCGCGACGCGACGAACGGCGCCTGCTGCAGATGGGCGCCCGGGAACGCGCGCTGGTGAGAAAGGTCGCGCTGTGCCTGGATGATCAGCCCGTGGTCTACGCCCGCACCATCTTCCCCGTGAGCAGCCTCGACGGCCCGCTGCTGCGCCTGCGGCAGCTGCAGAATGAAAGCCTCGGGGCCTTCCTCTTCGCCCGGCCCGACATGCGCCGCAGCCCCTTTGAGATAGCGCGCCTCGATGGCCACAGCAGCTATCTGCCCGGGATGCTGCAGCAGGAACAGCGCGTCTGGGCACGCCGTTCCTGCTTCGAAGTCGCGGGCAGGCGCATGATCGTGAGTGAGGTTTTTCTGCCGGCATTCACGCCCTGGCAGGCTGACGCTGCGGTACATCGCTCCCGGCGAGGCAAGGTGAGCGTTACAATCGGTGCCTAGCTTTTCGCCGAGGCTCTTCTGACGCCCATGAGCTCACCCGTTCCAAGCCCCGCTACCGCGGGCCCCAAGGCCGCCGCGTTGCTGCGCCTGATACGCTTCGATCGCCCCATCGGCACCCTGCTCCTGCTCTGGCCCACGCTCTGGGCCCTGTGGATCGCCGCGGAAGGTATCCCGGATCCGCACCTGCTGCTGATTTTCATCGCCGGCACGGTGCTGATGCGCTCCGCCGGCTGCATCATCAACGATCTTGCGGACCGCAAATTCGACGGCGGTGTCGAGCGCACCCGCTCCCGCCCCCTGGTCACCGGGGAGGTCACGGTCCTCGAAGCCCTGGGCTTCTTCTTCGTGATCTGCCTGCTGGCCTTCGGCCTGGTGCTCATGACCAATCTGCTGACGGTGCTGCTGTCGATACCCGCACTGATTCTCGCCTGCAGCTACCCCCTCATGAAGCGCTACACGCACCTGCCTCAGGTGGTATTGGGCCTGGCGTTCTCCTGGTCCATTCCCATGGCCTTCGCGGCCCAACGTGGCGAACTGCCGCCGGCAATGTGGCTGCTGTTCACGGGCAACGTCCTGTGGACCGTGGTCTACGATACCAAGTACGCCATGGTGGATCGCCGGGACGACCTGCAGGTGGGCATCAAGAGCTCCGCCATTCTCTTCGGGGAGTCCGATCGCACGATCATCGCCGTACTCCAGGCGCTGTGCCTGGCGGCGCTGGTCCTCGCGGGGCGCCAGTTCCAGCTCGGCTGGCCCTACTACCTGGGTCTGGGGGTTGCGGCGGCGCTGTTCCTCTACCATCTTTACCTGATCCGGGAGCGCGATGAAGCGGCGTGTTTTCGCGCCTTTCTGCACAACAACTGGGTCGGCTGCGCGATCTTCATCGGCGTGGCCGCAAGCTATGGCCTGGGCGCCTGAGGCAGCGATCGATGAACCTGTCCCTGGAGCTTCTGGGCTCTGCCCATGACATTCCTGCCCCCGAGTGGAATCGCCTGCGCCGCAGCACCTACCCGTTCCTGCGCCACGACTTCATCGCCGGCCTGGAGGATGCCCGCTGCACCACGGCGGAGTCCGGCTGGACGCCCATGCACCTGTGTCTGCGCGACGGTGACCGCGCCATCGCCATCCTGCCGGCCTGGCTGAAGTCCCACTCCTACGGCGAATACGTCTTCGACTGGTCCTGGGCGGATGCCTGGCAGCGCATGGGCCTGAACTACTACCCCAAACTGCTCACCGCCATTCCCTTCACGCCGGCCACGGGGCCGCGGCTACTCCATGACCCGGGCCTGTCCGAGGCCCAGCTCTGGCAGACCTTTGCCGATCTGATCCCCGGCGTGGCCCAGGAGCTGCAGCTGTCGTCCTGGCATGTGCTCTTCCCGGAGCAGACGGCGAAGCAGGCGCTGGAGTCCGCGGGCCTGCATACCCGCCAGCAGGTGCAGTTCCACTGGTTCAACCACGACTACCAGGACTTCGACGACTTCCTCGATGGCTTCGCCAGCCGCAAGCGCAAGGCACTGCGGCGAGAGCGGCGAAGAGTTGCGGAGCAGGGCCTGAGCGTCAATCTGCGCCCGGGCAGCGAATTGACCGGGGAGGACTGGCAGCTCTTCCACCGCTTCTATCAGATGACCTACGCAAAACGCTCGGGTCACGGTGGTTACCTGACGCGGGAGTTCTTTCTCGAGGTCCTGCCCCGCCTCGGCGACCAGGTACTGCTGGCCCTCGCCGACAACGGCGACGAAGCCGTAGCAGGTGCCCTGTATTTTCGCGACGACGACACGCTTTACGGCCGCTACTGGGGCTGTGTGCAGGAGTACGACTGCCTGCATTTTGAGACCTGCTACTACCAGGGCATCGAGTACTGCATTCGCGAGGGCCTGAAGCGCTTCGACCCCGGCGCCCAGGGTGAACACAAGATCCAGCGGGGCTTCGAACCCACCATCACCGAGTCCTGCCACTGGATTGCCCAGGCGGAGCTGAATGATGCGGTTGGGAAGTTCACCCGGGACGAGCAACGTCACATCGCCGCATACCAGGAAGAGGCGCGGGGCTTGCTGCCGTTTCGCCAGGCGGAGGATTGACGCAGGCCAGAGCGTAGGAAGGGGTCGGCGTTGGGCCTATCCCTGGGACGGGGCCTGTTGCTCCCAACACAGAAAACGATTGTTCGCCGGCATGGTCAGATCGTCCACCAGCTCATAGCCCGCCGCCTGCGCCAGGCCATCGACCCATTCGAAGTCCCGCAGGCCACTGACGGGATTGCGCTCGCGCAGCCACGCATCGAAACGCTCGTTCGACGGCGTCGTGAATGCACCGCCGTAATTGAAGGGGCCGTAGACCAGCAGGCGGGTGCCCGGCGTCGCGTGCTCCCCCAGGGAGCGGAACAGCAGCTCCACGAGTTCCCGGGACACGATGTGCAGCGTATTGGCGGTGTAGACCGCGTCGGGCAAGACGCTCGGCCAGGGACCGGCGGCAATATCCAGGGCCACCGGCGCGGCGAGGTTCGCCAGCGCCGCCGCCTCGCAGCGGGGTCGCAGCGTTACCAGGGTGTCCGGGTGCTCCGTGGGCTGCCAGTGCACCTGATCCAGGGCGCTGGCGAAGGCCACCGCATGCTGCCCCGTGCCCGCACCGATCTCGAGTACGGAGCGCCGCTCCCCAAGCAGGCGCGGGAGCTGAGCGAGGATTGCCTCGCGATTGTTTTCTGCGGACTGGGCGAAGGGCAGCCCGCTGTGCATGGTCGGTTGTTCCACGTATCAGGCTCGCATATCAAAGTCGGCGAAGTTCACGCTGCGCATGTGCCAGCTGTAGGCGGCGGTGGCGCGGGGCCAGTTGTTCACCACTTTACCGGCGGCGTTCTTGTACCAGCTCTCGCAGCTGCTGACCCACACGGTCTGGGCCAGCTCCCCCTGCAGGCGGGCGTTGTAGGTGCGTTCGACCCGGGCGTTGACTTCAAGCGCCCGCAGATCGTGGGCGAGGAGCTTGTCGATGCAATCCACCACGTAGGCTACCTGGCGCTCCACCATGTAGATGATGGAGTTACTGCCCAGGTTCGTGTTCGGCCCATAGAGCATGAAGAAATTGGGGAATCCGTGAGTGCAGACGCCGCGATAGGCCTGGGCGCCATCCTTCCACGCCTGTTGCAGCGCTACGCCATTGCGCCCGTGAAAATCCACGGCGCTGTGCATCGCAGACGTCTTGAAGCCCGTCCCGTAGATCACCAGGTCCACGGGGCGCGACGCACCATCCTCGGTGCAAACGCCCTCGGCATCCATGCCGGTGATCGATGATGTCACCAGCTCTACATTGTCCCGGCGAAACGCGCCGTAATAGTCGTCGGAAATGAGGATGCGCTTGCAGCCCGGCCGGTAATCCGGTGTGAGTTTTTCGCGCAGCTCGGGATCGTCAATCTCTTCCTCGCGGTAGTCCCGAAAGATCTTTTCCCACAAGCGGAGCAACCACTTCGACTGGCTGCGCAGCAAGCCGTGGAAAATCCACTCCCCGCGCACAAACGCCGCGGCGCGCAGCAGCTTCTGGGCGCCGGGCACATGGCGAAAAAGCCACTTCTCCCAGTCCGCGTAAGCCCGATCACCGCGCTTGATGACGTAGTTGGCGCTGCGCTGGTACACATACACCTGTTCCGCCTCGCGGGCGATGGGGGGGATGAACTGCAGGGCGCTGGCCGCGTTGCCGATCACTGCTATGCGCTTGCCGGCGAGGTTATAGTCGTGGTCCCAGCGTGCCGAATGGAAGCTGTGCCGCTCGTAGGACTCGCTACCAGGAAACGGGGGAATATTCGGCACGTTGAGCTGCCCCAGCGCACTGACCACACTGCGGGAGGTCAGCGTGTCGCCGTTTTCCAGCGTCAGCTCCCAGTACCCCGATTCTTCGCGCCAGTCCGCGCGCGCCACAGCGACGCCGAGGCGCAGGTGAGGCAGCAGCCCGAACTGTTCGGCGGTGCGCTGAAAGTACGCCTTGATTTCATGGTGCGGCGAGAACTTCCGCGACCAGTCGGGGTTCGGCGCAAAGGAATAGGAGTAGAGCACCGAAGGCACGTCGCAGCAGGCCCCGGGGTAGCTGTTGTCATGCCAGGTGCCCCCCACCTCGGGAGACTTCTCTATGATGAGGAACTCCCGAATACCGCGCTCACGCAGCTTGATGCCCATGCACAGACCAGACATGCCTGCACCTATGACGACGACCCGATGATCAGCGCGGTTATCTGCCATGACGATACTCCCTTGAGTCAGGCCAGGATCGCAGCCCGTTGACGATGAGCCCTCAGGCCTTCGGCGCTTCGTCCCGGGTGAATACCAGCTCCCGCGCCGTGGACTCGGCGGCGTTGTAGCGGTACCCACCGACGCGGTACTTCTTCAGCGCCGCGACATCATTGAGCTCCTTCTCGATGATGTAGCGGGCCATCTGACCCCGGGCCTTCTTGGCGAAGAAGCTGATGATACGGTACTTGCCGTTCTTCAGATCCTTGAACACCGGCGTGATCACCTCGCCATCCAGGGCTCCCGGCTTCACCGCCTTGAAGTACTCGTTGGAGGCCAGGTTCAGCAGGATCGGTGTATCGGTCTTGCGCAGCTGAGTGTTCAGGTACCTGGTCAGGCGATCGCCCCAGAACTCATACAGGTTGGCCCCGCCGCTGTTGGCGAACTTGAGCCCCATCTCCAGGCGGTAGGGCTGCATCAGGTCCAGGGGGCGGAGCACGCCATACAGGCCCGACAGAATGCGCAGGTGCTTCTGCGCAAAGGCCAGCTGATCGGCGCTGAGCGTGTCGGCATCGAGGCCGGTGTACACGTCACCCTTGAATGCCAGCAGCGCCTGCTTGGCGTTGCTGCGGTCAAAGGGCTGGTGCCAGTCCATGAAGCGCTGGTGGTTGAGCTCCGCGATCTTCTCGGAAACGCCCATCAGGTTGCGGATGTCCGCGGGGTCCAGCTTGCGCGCATCTGACACCAGCGTCGCGGCATCCTCGATAAAGGCGGGCTGCGTGGCCCGGCGCGTTCCCGGAGGGGTATCGAAGTCCAGGGTTTTCGCGGGAGAAATGACGCTGAGCATGGGGACGGTCCTTGAATCGGTCACTGGGACGGGATGCTTGTTATACGGCTGCCGGGACCCTGGCGGGTTACTGCGGAGGGCAAACGCAGGCTATGATACCCTCGCGCTCGGCAAATAAAAAAGGCGAAAACGGGGTGAACAAGGCGGCTGCGTCAGAAGCGGGAATGGTGCGTGGCATCGACCGTTTTACCGACTTCACAGGCCGCATGCTCGCCTGGAGCGTTCTCGCCATGGCCCTGATCACCACAGCGGTGGTGATATTGCGCTACGGCTTCAACACCGGCGCCATCGCGCTGCAGGAATCCATCACCTATCTCCACGGCTCCCTGTTCATGCTCGGAGTGGCCTACGCGCTGAAACACGGCGCTCACGTGCGCGTCGATATCTTCTATCGCGAGTTCAGCCCCCGGGCGCAGGCGTGGGTCAATGCCTTGGGTGGCATCGTCTTTCTTCTGCCCCTGTGCGCCCTGGTGATTCTGGTGAGCTGGGGCTACGTGGAAGACGCCTGGAGGATTCGCGAACAGTCGCCGGAGCCCGGAGGCATTCCCTATCTCTACCTGCTGAAGACCCTGCTGCCCCTGATGGCCATCAATCTCGCCCTCGCAGGTATCGCAGACATCCTGCGCCACGCCCGCCTGCTGGTTCGGGGGGACGCGCGGTGATGCACGGCTACCTCGCCCTGTGGATGTTCGCCGCGGTCTGCGCCCTGCTCATGCTCGGTTACCCCGTGGCCTTCACCCTCGGAGGCACCGCCCTGCTGTTTGCCGCCGTCGGCACGCTGGCGGGCGTTTTCGACCCCGCCTTCCTCGAGGCCCTGCCCGGTCGCCTGTTCGGCACCATCAGCAATGTCACGCTGATCGCCGTCCCCCTGTTCATTCTGATGGGGGTGATCCTGGAGAAGTCC
>CAXBBA010000083.1:0-7383 GCA_963973805.1 uncultured Halieaceae bacterium
GCCCGCTGCCAGGCTCATGCCCAGCACCAGCACCGGCACCACGGGGAGCTGGATCCGGGCGTAGCGCATGGCGGACTCCAGCGTCTCCTCCGATGCACCCAGCCACTGGAGCAATTCCGGAAGCTGCCACCACGCCACCGCCGCAAGCAGCGACGAACTCAGCAGGTTGAACCAGAGCACGGAGCTGCAGATCCGCCCCGCCGCCTCGCGGTCCCCCGCCCCCTCTGCCCGCGCCACGAGCGCACCGAGGGCAATCTGCAGGCCGATGCCCAGGGAGAGAAGGAAGTAGAGCAGGGTTCCGGCATAACCGACGGCAGCCACGAGCTGCTGTTCGCCGAGCAGCGTGATGAAGTACATGTCCACCACGTCCACCGCGAACATGGCAATGAGCCCCACGGACGCCGCCCCGGTCATCACCAGAACATGGCGCATGGTGGCTCCACGCAAAAATACCGGTCCGCTCATGGGCTAGTCAGAAATCCAGGGCTGTCAGGAGGGGCGAGTCCGGGGATTCCCGGCGCCGCGGTGGAAGTGTACCGGTCCCGGCACCCCCGGCCCAGTATCGCCGCCAAAAATCAAAGGCTTAGCGCTCCCGCCCTTCGGCGTACGCAGTTCACATCCCAACGCAGGCCGCGAGACTTCATCCGCCGATATCGCTACCATGGCCCTTTTGAATCCAGAGCTGCCGCACGATGAGCCACTCCACCACCAAACCCCCGCTGATTGCGATCAATACCGTTATCTTCGCGGGCTTCCCTGTCCTGGCGCTCCTGCTGGTGCCCCTGTGGGGCTTCACCCAGGGCTACAGCGCTGCCCTGTGGGCCTGGGCGCTACTGTTCCTGTACCTCAACGGGCTCTCGATCACCGGCGGCTACCACCGTCTCTGGTCCCACAAGGCCTATGAGGCGCACTGGAGCGTGCGCCTGTTCTTCGCCCTGTGGGGTGCGGGCGCTCTGCAGAACAGCATTCTGGTGTGGGCCTCGGACCATCGCCGTCACCATCGCCACGTAGACGACAACGATCAGGATCCCTACTCCGCCGGTCGCGGCCTGTGGTTCAGCCACATGGGCTGGATGCTGCGGGAATACCGGACCAACACGGAGGACTTCAGCAACGCTCAGGACCTCATGCGCGACCCCATCGTGATGTGGCAACACAAGCACTATATTGCCCTCACCACCTTCATGAACCTGGGCCTGCCCCTGCTTCTGGGTCTGGCTGGGGGATGTTATCGGCGCGCTCCTGCTGGTCGGCCTGCTGCGCCTGGTGATAAATCACCACGTGACGTTCTTCATCAACTCCCTTGCGCACTTCTGGGGCCGCCGCCCCTACACGGACGAAAACTCCGCGCGGGACAATGGCTTCCTGGCCGTGCTGACCTACGGCGAGGGCTACCACAACTACCACCACATCTTTCAGACCGACTACCGGAACGGCATCCGCTGGTACCAGTGGGATCCCACGAAATGGATGATTGCGGGCCTTGAGAAGCTGGGCCTGACGCGCAACCTCAAACGCGTGCCGGACTTCCGCATTCAGCGCGCCCTGCTCGACATGCAGTTCAAGCGCGCCCAGGAGCTGGCCCAGGGGCACCGGGAACCGGCACTGGCAGCAATTCTGGAGCGGGAATACCAGCTGTTCACCGACGCGATCAACCAGTGGAGCCAGCTGCAGGCGGAACGCTATGAGCGCCACCGGGAGCAACTCGGTGACGCGCTGGAGGAACGGCGACAGCAGCTGCAGGCACGCTGGGAGCAGGCGGCGCTGCGCAGCCGCTTCCGCGAACTGGAGTTCTCCCTCAAGGATCAGCGCAAGCGCCTGCGGCAACTCATTGCGCAGTGGCAGCTGCAACCGGTCACCGCCGGCTGATCCATCGGCCGTAAACGGCGTATATTCCTGCCACGCCCCACGGGCACCTCGGGAAGGATGAGCGAACATGAGTGACACGATTTACGGCTTCGCGCCGCAGGACAAGGGAGGAAACGCCATCTCCCTCGAAGACTACCGGGGTCAGGTGCTGCTGATCGTCAACACGGCCTCCAAATGTGGCTTCACGCCGCAGTTTGCGGGCCTCGAGGCGCTCTACGAAAGCTATCGGGAGCAAGGCCTGTCCATCCTCGGCTTCCCCTGCAATCAGTTCGGCAAGCAGGACCCGGGCAGCAACGACGAGATTCAGGAGTTCTGCCAGCTGAACTACGGCGTGAGTTTCCCCATGTTCGGCAAGATCGACGTCAACGGCGGCAACACCGACCCCCTGTTCACCTATCTCAAGAGCGCCGCCCCGGGCACTCTGGGCAACCGCATCAAGTGGAATTTCACGAAGTTCCTCGTCAATCGTGACGGCGATGTCGTCAAGCGCTACGCCCCCACCACCAAGCCCGAAGACATCGCTGCGGATATCGAAGCTCTGCTCTGAGTCTTAGGCCGCGCTGGAGCGCAGTTGCTCTGGGTCGGGGTGGCGATAACGCAGCCACTTCCTCCGCTCTCTGGGAGGGGGGACGTTCGCTCCGGAAGTACCTGCGCTATCGCCACGGGACAGCGAACAGCGTCAGAACATCCCCCCCCTCTGCGCCGACTCGGCCCAAGCGAGCCGCGGTCCGTTTGCGGAGTGAGCGTCCCCCGCCTCAGCGAATGGAGCGAACGGGGCGTGGCTCGCGAATTCCGAAGTGCGAGGCTCCGGGACCTCAGTGCTCGCGCGTCGCCCGAAACTTGATATCGGGCCAGCGCTCTTCCATGAGCGACAGATTCACCCGCGTGGGCGCCAGATAGCTGAGGTAGCCGCCGCCGTCGATGGACAGCTGATCTGCGGCCTTCTTGCGAAAATCCTCCAGCTTGCGCTCATCGTCACAGTACACCCAGCGCGCGGTGTACACATTCACCGGCTCGTAGATGGCCTCGACTTTGTACTCGTCCTTAAGCCGGTAGGCCACCACATCGAACTGCAGCTGGCCCACGGCACCGACGATCAGGTCCGTCGAGCTGATGGGGGCAAACACCTGGGTGGAGCCCTCCTCGGACAGCTGCTGCAGACCCTTCTGCAACTGCTTGGACTTCATGGGACCGATGATGTCACCGGCCATGGCTTCTTCCACCAGCACCCGCTCACCGGCCTTGAAGGTCACCGCATCGGCGATCTTGACCTCCTTGCCCAGGCGCACGTGGCGCATCTTCATGCCCTTGCCGTAACGCCCGGAACAGACCCGCAGGAAGGCGATG
This sequence comes from uncultured Halieaceae bacterium, assembly GCA_963973805.1. Lineage (GTDB taxonomy): Bacteria > Pseudomonadota > Gammaproteobacteria > Pseudomonadales > Halieaceae > Congregibacter. The sequence goes on from CAXBBA010000083.1 coordinate 3,217, forward strand.
CGGTCCCGGTGCCGGGGATCCATATTGGCCTGGATCTTGAAGACGAAGCCGCTGAAGGCCGGCTCCGCCGCCTCGACGTGCCGGTCCCGGGTGTCCCGCCCCTGGGGCGGCGGCGCCCACTCCACAAAATCATCGAGCATCTCCCGCACACCGAAGTTGCCCAGGGCTGTGCCAAAGAACACCGGTGTCAGCCGGCCCGCCAGAAACGGTTCCAGCTCGAACTCGTGGCTCGCGCCGCGCACCAGCTCTATCTCCTCGGCAAAATCGTCGTATTCCTCGCCGAGGAGCGCCCGGGCTTCGTCACTGGCGAGCCCCTCGATGCGCTCATCCGGCGGCAGTACGGCGTTATTCCCCTTTTTGAAACAGTGGATCGTGTCCGTGTACAGGTTGTACACACCACGGAACTCGTCGCCCATGCCGATGGGCCAGTTGATCGGCGCCGCGGGAATATCAAGCACCTCCTCGATCTCGTCCAGCAGATCGATGGGGTCGCGGATCGGCCGGTCCATCTTGTTCACGAAGCTGAGAATAGGCGTGTCCCGCAGGCGGGTGACGTTCATCAGCTTGATCGTGCGATCCTCGACGCCCTTCGCGCCGTCGATCACCATCAGGGCCGAGTCCACCGCGGTGAGGGTGCGGTAGGTGTCTTCCGAAAAGTCTTCGTGTCCGGGCGTATCCAGCAGATTGACCACGCGCTCGCGGTAGGGGAACTGCATCACCGAGGAGGTCACGGAGATCCCCCGCTCCTGCTCCATGCTCATCCAGTCCGAAGTGGCGTGGGGGCCTTTCTTGCCCTTGACGCTGCCGGCGATGGCAATAGCGTTCCCGAGGAGGAGCAGCTTCTCGGTGATGGTGGTCTTACCCGCATCGGGGTGGGAGATGATAGCAAACGTCCTTCTCCTATTGATTTCACTGGATAAATTGCTATCAGCCATACACCAAAAATCCTTATTTACGCCTAAATTCACACCCGTTTAAAAACCACTTTTTGCAGATCAAAAAGTGAACCTCGGTATTGATGAACTAATACCTGCTTTTCATGCCCCAACAAATTCTAATAAGGCACTCATATCGTGCCCGTCAGCAGCTCTAAGCGCTGCAATATACTGATTGCGGCGCTCGTTCATGGCTTCCAGCCTGTAACCACCAGCCCAATCAATCGCTGGCTCATTTAATAATTTAGTCAGTACAGCATCCGCCATTATCCGCGCATGCCGCCCGTTACCATTCGGAAACGGGTGGATACATACCAGCTTGTGATGAAACCTGGCCGCCAGCTCTTTAGGCGAATAAGTGCCCTGCTCAACCCAGTATTTGGCATCGTCCAATAATTGCCGCAATTGAATAGCAACCTGTATCGGATCAACACCGATATTCTTTTCCGTGCGGCGGAATGTACCTGCCCACTTCCAGACACTGCCAAACAACCGCTTGTGCAGCTCTAAAACAAAAGCCTCTGACAACACGTCAGGCTTCTTTTGTTTATCTAACCACTTCAATCCTTCGGTAATGCCCGCTTGCTCAAGCTGATCTAGTTCCTCCCTAGTGCTCACATGCTTGAACTTCAGACCATCCAGCTCATCAGGATCAAGCGGGGTCGCACCATCGGTCCCTTCAATCAAGTGCTCGACTGGACTTGTGTAATCATCCGTCACTCATCATTCCAAAAGTCGGATGGCATCTTATCGATGATCTGCGCAGCAATGCGCTCAATTTCAAATTCAAGCCGTTCTTTACTCAATGATTGCGCTTCAAGCGCCATATGAGTGGATGCAGCTTTCACCTGAGCACGCGCTTTTTCAGTAGCGCGCTCTTTAATCACGTCTTCCACTTTTTGCTTTGGTACAACCGCGTACACAAACTTGCAATCCATCGCCTCAGCCATAGATTGCATGGTTTTCAGGGTAACGCTGCCCTGCGGCTCATCCTGCTCAGCCTTGGATATTCTTGCCTTGGTCACACCCAGCTTTTTAGCCAGTTGCGTGCCAGACATACCAAGCGCCGTTCGTACTGTGCGCAGCCACCCCTCTTTGGGAAGCCCATGGTTAGGGAGCATAGACAAGCTACCAAACTGACTTACAGCTTGGTTCACCTTGTCTCGATATTGCCTGGCAACTATCTTGTCTATGCTCATGTTGTTTTACTCTGGACAACCTTTATGTGCACTCGAACGCTCATACTGTACACATATATGTATACTGATGCGGCATTTAAGTCAATAAATGAATTGACCGAAAAGAAGTCAAGGTAAACCCTTTTATTTACTCAAGGCTACACCCAGTATACATACTTGTATACTTTTTGGGTTTGTGATCCTCACCTTTTACGACGCTTATCGCCGTAAATACAAATAGTCTTAAACCGGCTTGGTTTAAAACAAAGACGCTACTGGTAGCGTGAGCACCAACAGCCCGCATCACCTGAACTCTTGGGGGTGAGCATCGGTAAGCGAAGCGGATGAGTTTTGCGCCACCGCGAAACGAAAGACGTGAACGCGAGGCATGGTTGCCGAGCCGGGCGATCCACCATGGAAGGTCTGCCCCCCAATAAGCGCTGTTAAAAACAAGCCCCTGCCTAATAAGTATAATCGCGGCCATGGCAACGCAACCCCTCAGCGGAGCACGTTTCAATCCATCGGCACTGGCCAACCTGCGCAGCCTTCTGGCCATGCGCAGCATCGCTCTGCTCGGGCAGGCAGCCGTGCTCGCCTACGTGGTGACCGTGAGCCGCACCACCGAGAGCCTGCTGGGCCTGGGGACCGCATTGGTGCTCATGACCCTGCTGACCCTGGGCGGCTGGTGGCGATCGGCCCAGGACTGGCCCGTCACCGACGACGAGTTCCTGCTCCAGCTCCTTCTGGACATCCTGATCTGGTCCGCCCTGATGTATTTCAGCGGCGGCGCCACCAACCCATTTATCTCCTATTACATCGTGCCCATCGTGGTCGCCGCGGCGGTGCTGCCCATGCGCCTCACCTGGGTCGTGACCGGCACCGCCCTCATCGCCTACAGCACGCTGCTGTACTACTACCAGCCCCTTCCCCTCTTCTCACCCCATGCAACGGGGCACCAAAGTGATGCAAGCCAGGCCCACACTCTGGGCATGTGGTTCAATTTTCTCTTCAGCGCCGGACTCATCTCCTTTTTCATGGTGCGCATGGCATCGGTGCTGCGCGAGAGCAGTGCCCTGGAAGCCCAGCGGCGGGAGGAACGCCTGCGCCAGGACCAGATCGTCGCCGTCGCCAGCCTCGCGGCGGGCACGGCCCACGAGCTGGGTACACCGCTGTCGACCATGACCATCACCGTCGACGAACTCCTGGCGGACCCGGAGCTGAACGAGACCCAGCGCGAGGACTGCGAACTTCTGGCCCGGCAGCTGCGGCTCTGTCGGGATACGCTCCGGGCGCTGTCAGAGACCGCCGAAACGACCACCGGCAGTGCTCCCCGCATCTGTGATGCGTGGACATTCCTTGAGAACAGCGTTGCCCGCTGGGCGGTGCGGCGACCGGGCGTACCCTGCGAGCTGCGCCGGGTCCAGTCCGGGGACGTCCCGGCGATCAGCTGTGATTCCACGCTGCAGCAGGCGCTGGAAAACCTCATCAACAACGCCGCGGATTCCGGCAGCGATCGTCTGCGCATCAGTCTCAGCTGGGACCCCGTTGCCTGCTGCATCGCGATCCGTGACTGGGGCGAGGGCCTTCCGCCCCAGCTGGAAAATGATCCGGGCAAAGCCGTGGTGCTAGGTTCTGCCCAGGGCATGGGCATCGGCCTGATGCTCAGCCACGCCAGCGTGGAGCGCTTCGGTGGCCACATAGAGCTGCGCCCCATGAGCGACGGAACCGAAGCGCGCCTTATCCTGCCGACGCTGGACAATGAAGGCCCAGGCTAGCCCGGGGAATCGGCCGCCCCAGTGTCAGGATTCTTTACACGGCCTCACGTAAAATGATCTAAGCCCTTGTTTTCCATAGCGCTGGATCGAATCTTGCTTGCACTGCACGAATGCTCCCATGCCAGCCTCCCCGAGGAAACGCCATGCGCCACTCCCTTCTCTGGATCGTCAGTGTGCTGTTGCTGACCAGCACGATCACCGCAGACGCACGCCTGATTCGGGGTGGCGGTCGCGGCTCTTCTGCAGCACCGGTGAGCTCGGGTCTGGCTACCTACCTGC
>CAXBBA010000084.1:0-7352 GCA_963973805.1 uncultured Halieaceae bacterium
ACCGGGGTGGGAGAAGGCAAAATCTTCCGCGGTGAAGCCGCGGGCCTCGAGGAGGGCGATGGCCAGCGCGTCCCCCATGACCAGCGCGGTGGTGGTGCTGGAGGTGGGAGCGAGGTCCAGGGGGCAGGCCTCGATTGCCACCCCCGTATTCAGGTGGGCATCGGACGCCTGCGCCAGCGGCGAGTCCGGCGCGCCGGTCATGCTGATCAGGGGCACATCCAGGCGCTTGAGCAGGGGTACCAGGGTCAGTACCTCGGGCGTCGTGCCGCTGTTGGACAGGGCGATGACGCAGTCCGCGGCGGTGATCATGCCCATGTCGCCGTGGCTGGCTTCCCCCGGGTGTACGAAGAAGGACGGCGTGCCCGTGCTTGCCAGCGTCGCAGCAATCTTGCCGCCGACGTGACCGGACTTGCCCATGCCCGTCACCACGGTCCGTCCGGGCACTGCGAGGATCAGCTCGCAGGCGCGTTCGAATGCGTGGTCGATGCGTGCCTCAAGGTCGCCAACGGCCTCCGCTTCCATGCGGATGGTTCGTTGCGCCGAGGAGATGTAGCCAGCGAGCTCAGTCATGGCGTGTTCAGAGGGTCAGAAAAAGCCGGTAATAGTACAGGGCATATCCGACGCAGAACAGCACGCCGACACTGCGCCCCAGGAACGCGTGTTCCGGCTTCGCCCGGGGATGGTAGCGGCCGAGGTAGACGGCGGCGGCGAGGAGCACCGTGGCCGCGCTCATGGCCGCGTAATCCCGGAACAGGAAATTCTCGGGTAATTGCTCCGGCGCCAGCAGCCCGGGCATGGCCATGACGGCCAGCAGGTTGAACAGATTGGAGCCCACGATGTTGCCCATGGCGATTTCGGCATGCCCCCGAAGTGCACTGGCGATGGTCGCCGCCAGCTCCGGCAGGCTGGTGCCAACGGCCACGATCGTGAGGCCGATGATCAGTTCCGGCACTCCCAGGGCCATGGCGATCTCGCTCGCGCCCCAGACCAGCAGGCGAGAACTGCCCACCAGCAGTACCCCGCCACGAAGGCAACCCAGGCGCGCAGGGGCGAGAGGTGGGGCAGTTCATCATCTTCCACCACATCCACCACATCCGGGTCGTGGGTCTGGGAACTGACCATCTGCATCAGGATCAGAATCAGCGCCCCGAGCATCATGATCGCGTCCCCGCGCTGGAGTTCCACATCCAGCAGCAGGAGCCCCGTACCGGCGGTGACCACCAGCAGCGTTGGCAGCTCGGTACGCATGCAGCCGGGATGTACCTGCAGCGGGACGATCAGCAGAGTGACGCCGAGCACCATGCAGATGTTGGCGATATTCGAACCCACCGCGTTGCCGATGGCGAGCCCCCCGGAGCCGGACAGGGCCGCAGTCACGGAAACGAGAATTTCCGGAGCCGAGGTGCCCATGGACACGATGGTCAGGCCGATGATCACGGGCGACAGGCCCATGTTCTCGGCGATGGAGGCAGCGCCGGCAACGAAGAGGTCCGCGCTCCAGACGAGCACAACGAAGGCCGCAATCACGGTCAGCAGGGGGATGAGCACTCGGGATCAGACCTCGGAGTCAGGATTCATGGGGCCGCGTCGGTTTTCCGTGGCGGCGGTCATTGGGTCAGTGAACTGTGGGGGGGAACTGGCTGTCATACAAGTCGTAGGGAAAGCGTGTAAACTGCGCGCCCGATTTTTTCGCCGGGCCGTCCGCAGGGTGAGGAGTATACCTGCTCACGGTGAACTGGCTAGCTCAGGCATGAGGAAATGATCATGAACACGCGTCAGAAACGCGGTGGTTTTGTCCCGAATACGGCTCGCGTACTGCGATTGCTGGCTATTCCCCTGGTCTTCGCTTTCTCCGGATTCAGCCTCGCGGATGATCCGGCGGAGGTCGTGGATCCCATGACGATCACCGCTCAGGCCGTCATCGACGACACGACGACGCGGGTCCTCGCGCTGATCGAGGACGCCCGCAGCTACGTCGACGAGGATCCGGAGCGATTCTACGCCGCGATGCATGAGGTGCTGGATCCGGTGGTGGATTTTCGTGGTTTCGCCCGTGGCGTGATGGGAGAATACGGAACGAGTGCCCGCTATCGCAGCCTTGACGAGGCCGGTCGCGAGCAACTGCGGGATCAGCTGGATCGATTCACGGAAACCATGCGCGTGGGCCTCGTGCGGACCTACGGCAAGGGCCTGCTGGCCTTCGGCGGTTCCCGCATCGAACTCGACGACAGCAGTGAGGCGGATCCGGCGGCGCAGCGTGCGACACTGCGCCAGCTGATTTACAGTGATGAGACCGAGCCCTTTGTGGTGATTTACACCATGGCCCGGGACCGCGACGGCACCTGGCGCATGCGCAATCTCGTGGTGGAGAACGTGAACCTCGGTCAGATTTACCGAAGCCAGTTCGAGTCCGCGGCACGGCGCTATGACGGTGATCTGGACAAGGTCATCGCCAACTGGACCGCCGAAACCGAAACCGAAAGCGCAGACTGATTTCAGTCTCATTCAGGAGAAACAGACGCAGTGGACAGCAACACGGTGCAAAACCTGGTCAGCGGGACCATCGAAGATGCCGAGGTGCTTGTCGAGGGCGCGGGAGCGAACTACGACATCACCGTCGTCAGCGATATCTTTGCGGGCATGCGCGCCGTCGGTCGCCAGCAGGCGGTGTACGCGGCGCTGTCCGATGCCATTGCCGAGGGCACGATCCACGCGGTGAATATCCGTGCGTACACGCCCACGGAATGGGAGGAACGCGGCGCCTGAGCCGCGGGGAATTGCTGTGGATCGACTGCTGATTAAAGGGGGCGCCCGCCTGGAAGGCGAGCTGCGTATTTCCGGTGCGAAGAATGCGGCGCTGCCGATTCTGGCGGCTACGCTGCTCGCCGATGAGCCCATCACCATCGGCACCCTGCCGCACCTGCACGACATCACCACGATGATCGAGCTCCTCGGTTGCATGGGCGTGGACCTGACCATCGACGAGAAGATGAGCATCGAGGTGGACAGCAGCACGATTCGGGAGCTCGAAGCCCCCTATGAGCTGGTGAAGACCATGCGCGCATCGATTCTCGTGCTCGGTCCCCTCGTGGCCCGCCACGGCCAGGCCCGTGTTTCATTTCCCGGTGGCTGCGCGATCGGCAGCCGCCCCGTGGACCTGCACCTGCGGGGCCTCGAGGCCATGGGGGCCACCGTGACGGTGGATGGCGGTTACATCAACGCCAGCGTGGATGGACGGCTCCACGGCGCTCATATAGTTATGGAGACGGTTACCGTTGGCGGCACGGAAAACCTGTTGATGGCCGCCGCCCTTGCCGATGGCCGCACCGTGATCGAGAACGCCGCCCGGGAACCGGAGGTCGTGGACCTGGCGGAGTGCCTTATCGCCATGGGGGCGAAGATCACCGGGCAGGGCTCCGACCGCCTTGTGATCGATGGTGTGGAGCGACTCCACGGCTGTCGCTACGACGTCATGCCGGACCGGATTGAAGCGGGCACCTACCTCGTGGCTGCCGCAGCGACGGGGGGGCGGGTGCACCTTCGCGAAGCCCGTCCGGAGCATCTCGAAGTGGTGCTGCAGAAGCTTGAGGCGGCGGGCGCACGCATCGACTGCTCAGAGAACTCCATTACTCTGGATATGGAGGGGCGGCGTCCCCGCGCTGTGAGCGTGCGCACCGCCCCCTATCCCGGTTTCCCGACGGATATGCAGGCGCAGTTCACGGCGATGAATGCCGTCGCCGAAGGCACCTCCACGGTGACAGAAACGGTGTTCGAGAACCGCCTGATCCAGACCCACGAGATGAACCGCATGGGCGCCCGGATCACCATCGAGGGGAACACGGCGATCATCGTGGGGCAGCCGGAGCTGGCCGGAGCCCCGGTGATGGCAACAGACCTGCGAGCCTCCGCAAGCCTGGTCATCGCGGGCCTGGTGGCCCGGGGTGAAACGCTCATCGACCGCATCTACCACATCGATCGCGGTTACGAATGCATTGAAGAAAAACTGCAGGCGCTCGGAGCAGATATCCGGCGCCTCGTGGACTAGGAGCGCACCCGTGACCGGACCGATTCGTCCCCTTACCCTGGCCCTCACCAAGGGGCGCATACTCAAGGAAACGCTGCCGCTGCTCGCCCGGGCGGGCATCGAGCCGCTGGAGGACATGGGCAAGAGCCGCAAGCTGATCTTTCCCACGACGCGGGACGACGTGCAGCTGGTGGTGATGCGGGGCGTCGACGTACCCGTGTACGTGCGCCACGGCGCCGCGGACCTCGGGGTGGTGGGCAAGGATACGCTGCTGGAGCAGGGCGCCGATGGCGTCTTCGAGCCCCTGGATCTGGGCATTGCCCCCTGCCGCCTGATGACCGCTGCTCCCGTCGGATTTTCCCTGCCGCACCGCCGGGTGCGCGTCGCCACCAAGTTCGTCAATGTCGCCCGGGATTACTTTGCCCGCGAAGGCGTGCAGGTCGAGCTCATCAAACTCTACGGCGCCATGGAACTGGCGCCGACAATGGATCTGGCGGACATGATCGTGGACATCGTCGATACGGGGAACACGTTGCGGGCCAATGGTCTTGAGCCCCTCGAAGAGATCGCAATGATCACCTCGCGCCTGATCGTGAACAAGGCCTCCATGCGCTCGCAGCACGGCACCATCGATGCGTTGCTGGCAGCGCTGTCCTCGGCGGTAGAGCAGAGCGAGGCCGCCTGATGCGTCGTTTAAACACCCGGGAAGGGGACTTCCGCGAGGCGCTCGCTGCGCTGGCGGTATCCATGGACAGTGAAGACGGGGCCGTGGTGGACACGGTGCGGGAGATCATCGCTGCGGTGGAGGCGCGCGGCGATGACGCCGTGCTCGAGTACACCCGGCGCTTCGATGCGCTCGACGCCACCTCTTTGGCGGAGCTGGAGGTGCCGGCGGGGGAATTGCAGGCGGCTTTGGACGGCCTCGGTGCGCAGCAGCGCGCAGCCCTCGAGACGGCGGCCCAGCGCATCACCCGGTTCCACGAGCGCCAGCTCGGTGAAGACTGGAGCTTCGACGATGGCCTGGGCAATCAGCTAGGCCAGCGCGTGTCGCCGCTGGAGCGCGTGGGCGTGTACGTACCCGGCGGCAAAGCCAGCTATCCGTCGTCCGTGCTCATGAATGCGATTCCCGCCCGCGTGGCTGGCGTGAGCGAGATCATCATGGTGGCGCCGACGCCCGGTGACGAGGTCAATCCCCTGGTGCTGGCCGCTGCCGCGCTGGCGGGGGTGCATCGCGTATTCCGCATTGGTGGTGCCCAGGCCGTGGCGGCCCTGGCGCTGGGAACAGCGACGGTGCCGGCGGTGGACAAGATCGTGGGTCCGGGGAATCGTTTCGTGGCCGAGGCCAAGCGCCAGGTGTTTGGGCGCGTCGGCATCGACATGATCGCCGGTCCGTCCGAGATCCTCGTGATCACCGATGGCAGCGCGCCGCCGGAGTGGATGGCCATGGACCTGTTTTCCCAGGCGGAGCACGACGAGAGTGCCCAGGCGCTACTGCTGTGTCCCGACCGGGAGTATCTGGATGCGGTGGATGCGGCGGTGGAGCGCCTGCTGCCGGACATGGAGCGCGCGGACATCATTCGCGCCTCCCTGGACCGACGCGGTGCGCTCATCGAAACCGCCGATCTGGCTGACGCCGCAGCGGTGAGTAACAGCATCGCTCCGGAGCACCTGGAGCTCGCGCTCGCGGACCCCGATGCGCTGCTGCCGAGCATCGGCGCTGCCGGTGCCATTTTTCTGGGCATCCACAGCTGCGAAGCGCTGGGGGATTATTGCGCGGGCCCCAATCACGTGTTGCCCACGTCGGGAACGGCCAGGTTCTTCTCGCCTCTGGGGGTCTATGACTTCCAGAAGCGCAGCTCCCTCATTCGCTGCACTCCCGAAGGTGTGGCGAGCCTCGCGCGAGCCGCGGCAACGCTCGCCGAGGGCGAGTCCCTTTCGGCCCACGCCCGCAGCGCTGCTTTGCGCCTGCCCGCGCAGGGCGCCGATCGCTCCGGGTCCTGAACTTCGGGTCCTGATCTTCCGATCAGGGCGAGTCAGTCTGGGGCTGGTTGGCGATGACAGCGGTGAGGTCCACGCTGTCGCCCTCCCGCTCGACGGTCATCTGCAGCCGGTCTCCCGGACGCAAAATCGATACTTCATACATCGCCAGGCGGACGTCCCCGATGGGTTCGTGGTTGAAGTGCGTGATGATGTCGCCGGCGCGCAGTCCTGCCCGTGCCGCCGGGCCCTCGTCGGCCACCGCCAGGACGAGGAGGCGGGAGCTGGAGCTGCCCGTGGTCGCGAGCTGTTCCACCTGCACCCCAAGCCAGCCCCGGATCACTTGTCCAAAGCGGATGAGGTCGTCCATGACGAACTCCGCCAGGTTGGATGGGATCGCGAGGGACACACCGATGCCCGTGGTGCCGCTGCCACTGCCACCGTCGGCGGCGGTGTAGATCAAACTGTTGATACCGACCAGGGCGCCGTCGGCGTCCACCAGCGCGCCGCCGGAGTTGCCCGGGTGAATAACCGCATCGGTCTGGATGAACCCTTCGTAGGTGCCCGGGGTCAGGCCGAAACGACCCAGGCCCGACACAATGCCCTGGGTGACGGAGGAGCCAAAGCCCAGGGGATTGCCTATGGCCAGCACCACGTCGCCGACGGAGAGCTGGTCGGAGTCGGCGAGCTCAATGGCGCTCAGGGAGTCCATGTCGATGCGCAGCGCCGCCAGATCCGTGGCGCGGTCCCGGCCCACGACCTGGGCGGCCGTGGAGCGGCCGTCACTGAGGAGCACCTGGATGGCATCAGCGCCATCGATCACGTGGTTATTGGTCAGGATGTAGCCATCGTCGCGCATGATGACGCCGGACCCGAGGGAGCGCTCCACGCGCTGGCGGGGCACACCCCGGGGAATGGCCATCAGGGGATTGTTCAGCATGCGGCTGCGCTGCGTGGCGACGATCTTTTCGGTGTAGATGTTCACCACCGCGGGGGTTGCCGCGGCCACTGCCTCGCGATAGCCCCGGGGGGCGCTCGAAGCGGCACCGTCCGGGGCGCTGGAGGGCCACACCCAGTGTTCCAGGATCAGCAGGGCGACCAGTACTCCGGTGAGGGCGGGCCAGGTAAAAAAGGACAGGAACGCGCGCATGCGGCTCTTCCGGACAAAGAAAAATGCCATTGTATATGATGGCCCTGACACTACCCAGACAAGGATAAAACGATGCCCGTAGCCCTCGCGGAAATGCTCCGCTACTGCGACGATGAACTGGACGTCCGGCGATTCAGGGACTACTGCCCGAACGGGCTCCAGGTGCAGGGGCGCCCCCAGGTCGGGCGTCTGGCCGCGGCG
>CAXBBA010000085.1:0-7317 GCA_963973805.1 uncultured Halieaceae bacterium
CTCAAACAGATAGGAAAAGGGACCTTCGGCGAGCTTGCGGTAGGTCGACAGGGGCGTATCAAAGTCCGCGAGGACTTCGCGGTGCAGGGGCACGCGGTTATAGCCCTGGGCAGCATGGGCTGCGAATGCTTCAGCGTTCATGGGAAATTCCTGGAGTGGGTATTCGGTTCACCCGCACGGTGCGGGGCGCTACGGACGGCAGGGGGAGGACGGGCTCCCTTTCACCATCGCCAGCGCGCGGTGTACCGAACGGCGTCGAGGGCTCCCGATGCGGGAACGCGACGGCCTGCTGTGTCTCCAGTGTTCATGGGCTCTATTGTAAACAGGGCTGGCTCGTTGGCAAGGGCGCCCCTCAGGCGCCCAGCTCCCGGCGCATCTCGTCGATCACCGCGCGGTAATCGGGTTTGCCGAAGATTGCCGAGCCGGCGACAAAGGTATCCGCTCCCGCCGCCGCGATTTCGCCGATGTTCGCCGGCGAGACACCACCGTCCACCTCCAGGCGGATGTCCCGGCCGCTCGCGTCGATCAAGGCGCGGGCCTCGCGCAGTTTGACCAGCGTGGAGGGAATGAAAGACTGGCCTCCGAAGCCCGGGTTGACGGACATGAGGAGCACCATATCCACCTTGTCCATCACATAGGTCAGCACATCGAGGCCCACGTGGGGGTTGAACACGAGCCCCGCCTTGCAGCCCGCATCGCGGATCATCTGCAGCGTGCGGTCCACGTGCGTCGAGGCGTCGGGATGGAAGCTGATATAGCTGGCTCCCGCATCGGCGAAGTCCCCCACCAGGCGATCCACGGGCGTCACCATCAGGTGCACATCGATGGGCGCCGTCACGCCGTGCTTGCGCAAGGCCTTGCAGACCATGGGACCGATGGTGAGATTCGGGACGTAGTGATTGTCCATGACATCGAAGTGCACCCAGTCCGCCCCGGCGCTCAGAACCGTGTCTACCTCTTCACCGAGTCGGGCGAAGTCCGCGGAGAGAATGGAGGGGGCGATGATAAAGTCTTTCATGGTAGTTCCAGCCTGTCGGGTTGCTCGGTCCCGCGAATGTTTATGGTGTCGATGCCTGGCTCGCCGGCGCTTCGTTCAGCCGGGCCAGGCGCTGCGGCGTCCCCACATCGGTCCAGGCGCCGCGGAAATGCTCGCCGTAGAGCCCGGCGCCATCCATCGTCCGCAGCAGTAGCGGCTTGAGGGGGCGCGAGCCGTCATCGAGTCCATCGAAGAAAGCGGGATGATACAGGCCTATGCCGGCAAAAGTGAGGGTTGGGCCATCGGGTCGGTGTACCTGGCCGCCGCGCAGGGAGAAGTCCCCCGCCAGGTGCTGCGGTGGATTGTCCACCAGCACAAGGCGCCCCTGGCCCCCCTGCAGCTCGCGGGCCTTCAAGGCCAGCTCTCCGAAGGGGTAGGACGTGAAGATGTCGGCGTTCACCACCATAAAGGGCTCGGCTCCGAGCAGCGGACGAGCGCGGATAATTCCACCGGCGGTCTCCAGGGGCTCGTCTTCACGGCTGTAGCGGATGGACACACCCCAGGCCTCACCGCTGCCACAGTGGGCCTCGATCTGCTCGCCGAGCCAGGACACATTGATCACCAGCTCACGCAGCCCGGCGGCGGCCAGGCGCTCGATGTGGTGGACGATCAGCGCCTTGCCATGAACCCGCAGCAGGGGCTTCGGCGTCTCCAGCGTCAGGGGGCGCATGCGCTCGCCCTTGCCGGCGGCCAGCAGCATAACCTTCATGACTCCGGCTCCGGGGTATACCAGGGCTGCTGCAGCACCCGTGGCATCACAATCTCCTCCAGCCACCGGGCGAAGGGCCCCAGCGCAGCGTCATCCCTGTAGCTCCCCAGGGTGGCGCGGACGTAGGAGAGCACTCGCGGCAGGTCTCCCAGATAGCCGTCCTTGCCATCGCGCAGCAGCAGGCGGGCGAAAATGCCCAGCACCTTGGTGTGGCGCTGCAGCCCCATCCAGTCGAAATCCGTCAGAAATGCCTCAGGCTCGGCCACCGCCAGACCGCGCTCGACCAGGCGCTGACGGTGGGCCAGGGCCCAGGCGCGCACCTGCTCGTCGGGCCAGCGGACGTAGCAATCCCTGAGCAGGGACACGAGGTCGTAGCTGAGGGGACCAAGCACCGCATCCTGATAATCGATCAGCGCCAGCGTGCCATCGTCGAGCACCATGATGTTGCGGGCATGGAAATCGCGATGGACGAGCGCCCGGGGTTGGGCCAGGGCGCGCTCGCACAGCGCACGGCGGTAGTCCCCGTAGGGCCCGGCGTGCACCTCTGCAGGGTCCAGCTGCAGGAATCCGCCGCAAAACCAGTCGCAGAACAGGTCCATCTCGCTGCCCAGCAGCGCGAGATCATAGGCGGGCAGCGCAATATCGGCGGTATCGACCAGGGCGAGGGATTCCAGCAACCCGCAGGCCTGGCGGTAGTAGCCCTCCGCGCTGCGCTCGTCGAGCAGCGGCAGCAACAACTGATCCCCGAGATCCTCCAGCGCCAGGAAGCCGTCTTCGAGATTCACGGCGCGCAGCGCGGGCACACGAACCCCCAGGTCCTGGAGCAGCCGGGTCACAGCCACAAATTCGGCATTCTTTTCCTTTTGCGGGGGTGAATCCACCACAATGGTGCTGCCGTCCAGGCCCGGCACACGAAAATAGCGGCGAAAACTCGCATCACCGGACACACAGACCAGCTCGGCGCGGTCGTCGCCGGACACCCCGCGGTACCAATCCCGCAGCTGCACAGCCCTCTCATCCACGACCACGGTTGCCCATTTTCTCCCCACGCCCTGCCCGACTCCGGCGATTCCCCGCTGGGGTGTATCGCCGCGATGCTTTATCATGCGCCGAATTTCGCGCCACAGCCCTCATCCATGCCATCATCATTAACCACCGCCGCGGGTACGGAAGCCGGACGCAAGTTGCCCATGGCTCCGTCATCACCGCGCGGCGGCAAAGCATGGTACGCGATCCCCCTGGTGCTTTACACGGCACTGGCGTCGGCTCAGGCCGAAGAGCCCCGGCTCGAAGAGGAGGCGGTACAGGCCCGCCCCGGCGCCGAGCTGGACTGGCTGCCCTACGAGGAAGTGCCCGAGGCCCAGCGGAACCGGCGCTGCCGCCTGTGCGACGGTCGCTACGCCGATCCCCAGAAGGACAAGGCGCGGCAAAACCCGGACAGCTCCCCCATAGAGGCAACAGCGGAGCGCACCGAGATGGAGGGCACCAAGGTCCACCTGACCGGCGGTGTGGAGGTGATCCAGGGCTATCGGGAACTCTCGTCGGACTCGGCCACCATCGATCGCGAGGAGCGGTCCGGCACCCTCGAAGGCAACATCATGGTGCGCGAGCCCGGCATCCTGCTCCGCGGCGACCGCGGCGAGTTCTACTCCGAGACCGGCGAGGCCCAGCTCGAGAACAGCCGTTTCGTGCTCCACGAGTATCATCTTCGCGGCGACGCACGACTGCTGTCCCGGGATGCGCAGGAGTTGATTCATGTCCGCGACGGCGCCATTACCTTCTGCGCCCCCGGCGACAATCACTGGCTGCTGCAGACCGGCTCCCTGGAGCTGGACCTGGACCGGGGCGTGGCCACCGCGAGGGACGCGGTGCTCCGTGCCGGCGATTATCCGGTGCTTTACCTGCCCTGGATGAGCTTTCCCATCGATGACAGTCGCCGCAGCGGCCTGCTGTTTCCCGCCCTCGGCCAGGACAGCCGCGGCGGCCTCGACATCACGGTGCCGATCTACTGGAACATGGCGCCCAACTACGATCTGCTCTACTCACCCCGCTACATCGGTCAGCGGGGCCTGAACCACGAACTCCAGGGCCGCTATCTCGACCCCTTCAACGGCACCTGGACCGTCGGCGGGAGCTACATCGCCAGCGACAACCAATACGCCGACGACTTCCCCGATGAGGACGACAGCCGCTGGCTGGCGAGCGTCAGCCAGCGGGGCGTGTACGGGGGGCGCTGGCGCTCCCAGATCAATTACACCAACGTGTCGGACATCGACCTCATACGGGACCTTGAAACGTCCAGCCTGCAGTCGCGACGCGACTCGAACCTGCTGCAGCTGGGCCAGGTGGATTATCTCGGAGACGACTGGCTCGTTACGCTGCAGGCGCAGCAGTTCCAGCCCCTGGCCGAGGACATCACCGAGGACTACAAGAAGCTACCCCAGCTCACCGCCCAGTACCGTGGCGTGCGCGAGCCCTTTGCCATCAACCCCATCGCCCTGGTGCAGTATTCGAACTTTGACATCAATGATGAGGACCGGGTCGTCGGTCAACGCCTGTACGCCGAGGCCGGGGCGACCTATCCCATGAACTGGCAATACGGCTTCCTGAACTCCACGGCAAAGTACCGCATGCTGCAATACAGCCTGGACCGCCAGGATGAAGACCTCGACGACGAGCCCGGCGCCCAGTCCGCCCTGGCCAGCGTCGATGGCGGACTGTATTTCGAGCGCGACACCAGCTTCGCCAATCGACGCATGGTGCAGACGCTGGAGCCCCGCGCGTTCTATCTGTACAGCCAGTACGACGAACAAACAGACCAACCGGACTTCGACAGCGCCGAGCTGACCTTCAACTACAATCAGCTCTTCCGCGACACGCGTTTTTCCGGCCGCGACCGCCTGGATGACGCCCACCAGCTCGCCATCGGCGTAACGACGCGCTTCCTCGACGAAGACACGGGGGAAGAGCGCCTGAACGCCAGCATTGGCCAGATCGTGTACTTCAATAACCGTCGCGTACGCCTGGACGCGTCGGACCCGGAGCTGGACCGCTCCAACTCGGAACTCGCCGGCGAGCTGAATTTTTACCCCAACGATCGCATGACCGTGCGCAGCAATCTGCAGTACGACCCGTCGACGCGCAAAATGAACTCGGGGAACTTCCTCGCCAGCTACACCCATGACAACGACAGCGTGTTTAACGTTGGCTATACCTTCCGGCGCCCCGTGACGCTGGTGGGAGACCAGCCCACGACGGACCAGGTACATCTGTCCACCTACTACCCGATCAACGAAAACTGGCGCTTTTTCATGGCCTGGAACTACAGCCTGGAAGCAAATCGCAGCGTGGAAGATATGATCGGTATCGAATACGATAGCTGCTGCTGGCAGGTGCGCTTGTTGCACCTGCGTTACTTCGACACCGTCCGCGACACGAACCCCGACTTTGACTCTCCGGATCTCGACCGGGAATACGCCACCCAGGTGCAGTTCGTGCTCAAGGGGCTCGGAGGCTTCGGGGATGAAGTCGAGGAGCTGATGGGTGACATGATCAGAGGATTCAACCGCATTGCAAATTCATTCTAGATTCCGACGCGGCGCTGCCGTAGTGGCAGCAGTTGTTTCGCTGCTCGCGTTCTCCAGCCCCGGCGCCATCGCGGCGACGGAGATGATCGACCAGGTGGTCGCCATCGTCGACGACGACGTCATCATGGCAAGTGAGCTGCGGGAACGCCTTGCCACCGTGCAGTCCACACTGGCATCCCGGGGCATGGAGCCGCCACCCGAAGACGTGATGATCCGCGAAACCCTGGACCGCCTGATTCTCGAGAGCATTCAGCTGCAGATGGGCAACCGCTACGGCGTGCGCATCTCGGACGCCCAGCTCGATGCCGCCATGGGGCGCATCGCGGCGCAGAACAACCTGACGCCGGAACAGTTTGCCCAGGTGCTCCAGTCCGAAGGTCGCTCCTACCGGGGGCTGCGGGAGTCGATCCGACGTGAGATGGTGATCCAGCGGGTACAGCAGGGGAACGTGAACCAGCTGATCCAGATTACGGATCAGGAGGTGGACAATTACCTGGCCACGGAAGAAGGCCAGAAGCTGGTGCAGCCGGAATACCACATCATCCACGCCCTGCTGCCCATCAGCTCCGATGCGTCCGAAGAAGAAATCGAAGCGGCCCGCTCCCACAGCCAGGCGCTGGTGGATCGCATCCAGGGAGGCGAAGACTTCGAGGCGGTAATGTCTTCGAGCTCCGGCGACTACACGTTTACCGGTGGTGATCTCGGTTGGCGCAAGCTCGATGATGTGCCCGGTATTTTTCAGGAAGTTGCCCAACAGCTTGAAGCCGGCGAGACTGCGGACCTGTTCCGCAGCCCCAGCGGCTTCCACATCGTAAAAATGCTGGACCGCCGTGGCTCCAGCCTCAAGATCGACCAGACCAAGGTGCGCCACATCCTGGTGAAACCTTCGGAAATCCTCACCGATGACCAGGCCCGGGACAAGGTCGCCGAGCTCAAGGCCCGCGTTGAAGCGGGGGAAGACTTCGCCGCACTGGCCCGGGAATACTCGGAAGACATCGGCTCCGCCTCCGAAGGTGGTGACCTGGGATGGACAAATCCCGGACAGATGGTGCCGGAATTCGAAAACATGATGGCGAGCACGGAAACCGGTGCCGTATCCGAGCCTGTGCGCAGCCAGTTTGGCTGGCATATTCTGGAAGTGCTTGACCGCCGGGAGAAGGACATGACCGCCGAGATGCGCCGGGCGCAGATTCAGGAACACCTGCACGGGCGCAAGTATCAGGAAGAACTCGACGCCTGGCTGCGCAAGATCCGTGACGAAGCCTTCGTGGACATCAAGTAGCGCGTCCCCGCGCTCCGGGCGTCCCTGGTGACGCCCGGTATCCGGCCATGACCCCCTCGCGCCCCATAGCCGTATCCGTTGGTGAGCCCGCCGGCATCGGACCGGACCTGATCCTCGCCGCCGCCGCGCGAGGCGAGACTGGCGGTCTGGTGTTGGTTGCCGACGCAGACATGCTGGAGTCCCGAGCCGCCCTGCTAAAACTCTCTGTGAACGTCGAACGCTATGCCCCCCAAACTCCCATCGGGGACAAAAAGGGCACGGTAACCGTACTGCATACGCCCCTGGCGGCACCGGTGGTTCCCGGGCAGCTGAACCCCGACAACAGCGCGGGGGTGATCGCGGCGCTGGAGCGCGCCGGTCGCGGCTGCATGGACGGGGAATTCGCCGCGTTAGTCACAGCGCCGATACACAAGGGTGTAATTTGCGATGGTGGCTTAGCGTTCTCGGGTCACACGGAATTCCTCGCCGAACTGACGGGCACGGAACAGGTCGTCATGCTCCTGGCCAGCGGCGCCCTGCGCGTGGCTCTCGCCACCACCCACCTACCCCTGGCGGAAGTGCCCAAAGCCATCAAACGGGAACGACTCGTCACCACGCTGAAGATTCTTCACGGCGACCTGCAGCGCAAGTTCGGCATCAGCTCACCGCGCATCGCGGTGCTCGGCCTGAATCCCCATGCGGGGGCAGGCGGCCACCTCGGGAG
>CAXBBA010000086.1:0-7296 GCA_963973805.1 uncultured Halieaceae bacterium
AACTGTTGGGCACCGCCTTTTCGGACAGCGTGGAGCCCACATACAGCACGCTGCTGCCGGGACCCATGCCCGGAAGCAGTGCCCGCGTGAGGCGGTTCACCGCCAGTACGTTGGTCTCGAGCACCGCGCGCAGGTTCTCATCGGGGCAGGTGTCGGCGCTGTCCTTGCGCATCTGGCTGGCATTGTGGATCAGGCAGATCTCCGACAGGCCGTGAACGTGGCTCAGCAGGGTATCGATGACTTCCGACACGCTGTCCGGCTCTGCGAGATCACAGGTCAGGTTGTGCACGCCGGGCACGTCGCAGATGCGCCGGGACAGGTTGACCACCTCGTAGCCTCCTTCCTGGAAGGCTTGGGCAGTGGCTTTGCCGATCCCTACGCTGGCGCCGGTGATGATTGCTATGGTCATGATCTGAATTCCGCTTTCGGGACCGCAAATGCTATCAGCCCTGCTGTTCCCCCGCACGGAAAACTCCCCCATGAACCCGGTCACGGGTTGAACCGAAGACGCCCCGGGGCGCGTATCATAGGGCGCTCAGGTCCTGGCCAGGAAACGTCATGGAACGTATCGCCACACTCTATATCGACAAGGAGAGCCACAAGTTCTCCGCAGCGCACTACACGATTTTCTCCGCAACGGAACGGGAACGTCTCCACGGGCACAACTACAGCGTGTCGGCAATGATCGCGGCACCCATGGGCGCTGAGGGTTTTGCCGCCGACTACAACGTGTACAAGCGGCGCATCAAGGCCCTGTGCGATGAGCTGGACGAATACCTGATTCTGCCCGCGAACTCACCGCACCAGCAGGTTGACGAAGAGGGCGACAGCTACCGTGTCTGCTTCAACGGCGAAGAGATGCAGTTTCTGCGGGCCGATACCCTGCTCCTGCCCATCGTCAACGCCACGGTGGAGGAGTTCGCCCACTACCTGCTGCGACGCCTCCTCGATGCTTCGGGCGCGGAGCCGCTGGTCGAGGTGCAGCTCTGCGTGGCCTCGGGGCCCGGACAGAAGGGCTGTGCGACCTGGCGAGCCATCGATGAAGGAATTGCCTGATCGGCCCGCAGGACCCGTATACTGCTCAGTGTCACGTTCAGAGAAAATTCCCATGAAAATAATCTATCGAATCTCCGTGGGCTGGACCCGTCACGCATCGGCAGCGGTGCTGGCGATACTGGCCGTCGCAGCCCAAAGCGCAAGTGCTGCGGGTGCCATGCAGCTGGAAGACGTGTTCACCCTGGAGTGGGCGACGTCACCCATCGTGGGCCCCGAGGGCAAGAAGCTCTATTACCTGCGCAATACCATGGACATCATGCAGGACCGGCGCCGCGCCAACCTGTGGAGCATCAATGCTGATGGCAGCGCCCACCAGCCGGTCACCAGCGGGGCGCGCAGTGTCTCGTCACCGGCGCTCTCTCCGTCCGGCGATCGCATGGCCTATGTGGACCGGGATGACCTGGGGTCACAGATATTTGTGCGCTGGCTGGAGAGTGGCGCGACGGCACAGATTACCCGGGGTGCGGAGGCTCCCCGGAATCTGAGCTGGTCGCCGGATGGCCAATGGATCGCCTACAGCAAGCGCGTGGCGGTGGAGGCGCCCACCATGGGCAAGCTGCCGAAGGCGCCCAAGGGGGCGGAGTGGGCACCGCCGCCCACGGTGATCGACCGCATGGTGTATCGCAATGACGGATCGGGGCCGCGGCCGGAAGCATTCTTTCAGATCTTCCTGGTCTCCGCCGATGGCGGCGCGAGTCGCCAGCTCACCGAGGGGCCCTACGATCACAGCGGCCGCCTGGAGTGGGCTGCGGATTCCAGTGCTATCTTTTTCTCGGCGAACCGCAATGAAGACCGGGCACTGAATGTACTCAACTCGGACCTCTATCGCATCGACGTGGCGAGCGGCACGCTGACGCAGCTCACGGAGCGCCAGGGGCCGGAAAGCTCCCCCGCGCTGTCTCCCGATGGCAAGCACCTCGCGTTCACGGGTTTTGATGACCTGCGCAAGCCCTATCACCGCCAGCGCCTGTACGTGCTGGACCTGGCCAGTGGCGAATACCGCGAGCTCCTCGAGGACCTCGACCGCAGCATCGGGAATCCGCGCTGGTCCGAAGACGGCAAGCGCATTTTCTTCCAGTTCGATGACCAGGGCGACACGGTGTTGGCCGCCACGGACCTGCGGGGGCGCATGGACCGCCTGGTGACGGGGATGGGGGGTACGACGCTGGGTCGTCCCTACTCCGGTGCCGCCTACGCCATCGGTGGCGGGGGTCGCTATGCCTTCACTGCGGGCACAACCCAGGGCCCTGCGAATCTGGCCACGGGGCGTGGGGGGCGCGATCCCCAGGTCCTGACGGACCTGAATCGCAACGGCATTGGTCAGCGTGATCTGGCCTCGGTGGAAGAGCGCTGGATCACGTCTCCCGTCGGGGGAGAAAAGATCCAGGCCTGGCTGGCATTGCCCGCGGACTTTGATCCCGAGATCCGCTACCCGCTGATCCTCGAGATCCACGGCGGGCCCCACACCAACTACGGAACACGCTTCTCCAGCGAGATTCAGCTCTACGCCGCCGCCGGCTACGTGGTGCTCTACGTCAATCCCCGGGGCAGCACCAGCTACGGTGAACGCTTCGCCAACCTGATCCAGAACAATTATCCCAACGAGGACTACGACGACCTCATGGCGGCGGTGGACGCCGTGATCGCCGAAGGCTACATCGATGAGGATCGCCTGTTCGTCACCGGTGGGAGCGGTGGTGGCGTACTCACCGCGTGGATCGTCGGGAACACCGATCGCTTCCGTGCGGCGGTGGTGGCCAAACCCGTGATCAACTGGACTAGCTTTTCCCTCACCGCCGACCTGCCGCCTTATTTCACGCGCTATTGGTTCCCGGCGATGCCCTGGGAGGCGCCGGAGCACTACTGGAAGCGCTCGCCCCTGTCCCTCGTGGGCAACGTGAGCACCCCCACCATGCTGCTCACCGGAGAAGAGGATCTGCGCACGCCCATGGGCGAGACCGAGCAGTACTACCAGGCCCTGAAGCTGCGCGGTGTGGACACGGCGATGGTGCGCATCCCCGGTGCCTATCACACGATCGCCAAGCGACCGAGCCAGCTCATGGCCAAGGTGGCGGCAATCCTGGAATGGTTTGAACGCTACACCCCCGAAGAGGACTGAGGGATGACCAGAGTCGTTGAACTCGCCGCGCACGGTGGGCCCGAGGTCATGGTGCTGCGCGAACGGGACCCGGGCGAACCCGGCCCGGGTCAGGTGCGCGTCGCCAACCGTGCCGTGGGCCTGAACTATATCGACACCTACCATCGCAGCGGTCTGTACCCCCTGCCCATGCCCAGCGGTCTGGGCCTGGAGGGCGCGGGCGTGGTGGAAGCCGTGGGGGAGGGCGCGGACTTCGCGGAGGGCGACCGGGTCGCCTACTGCGCCGCGTCCATCGGCGCCTATGCCGAGTCCCTGCTCCTGCCGGCGGAACGTCTCGTGCCCCTCCCCGACGGTGTGGATTTCGATACCGCCGCCGCGGTGCTCCTGAAGGGCTGCACGGTGGAATACCTGCTCCAGAGGCTGTACACCCTGAAGAACGGGCACACCACCCTGTTCCATGCCGCCGCCGGTGGCGTGGGCCTGCTCTTCGGTCAGTGGGCTGCGGCGCTGGGAGTGGAGCTCGTGGGCACCGTCAGCACGGAAGCGAAACGGGAGCTGGCCCTGGCCAACGGCTATCAGCATTGCCTGATCAGCGGAGAGGACGATGTAGTCGGCGCTGTGCGCGAGCTTAGCAACGGGCAGATGCTGCCGGTGGTGTACGACGGTGTCGGTGCCGCCACGTTCTTTCAGTCCCTGGACTGCCTGGCGCCCCGGGGACTGATGGTCAGCTTTGGCAATGCCTCGGGTAGTCCGCCGGCGGTGGACCTGCAGGAGCTGTCCCTGCGCGGGTCATTGTTCATCACCCGCCCGTCGCTGATGAGCTACGTCGCGACTCCCGCAGAGATGCGGGACAGTGCGGCCGCAGTGTTCGATCGGGTGCTCGATGGGACGCTCACGGTGCACATCGCCCAGCGCTATCCCCTGGTGGAGGTGCAGCGAGCCCACGCGGAGCTGGAAGCCCGGCGCACGGTGGGTTCGTCGCTGCTGATTCCCTGACTCAGAGCGCCCGGGGGGCGCGTCAGCGGGTCGCTTCGCGCAGGCTCTCTACGGTCTGCGGTCCCACCAGTACCTGGTGCAGCTTGCCCCCGGGGGCCAGGACGAGGGTGGTGGGGAGCACCGCGGGGCGCTCCGTTCCCAGGATTTCCGCCGGGTCCTCGGCGAGCGTGGGGAACGCGACACCCAGTGTCTGCACCTGGCGCGCCAGCTCTTCGCCCTGGGCTCCATCATAGTTAACGCCAAGCACCGTGTAGCCGTCTTCGCCGTGCAGCGTATTCAGCTCCGGTATTTCCCGGATGCAGGGTTTGCACCACTGCGCCCAGTAGTTGACGAAGGTCCAGTCGTCGACGCTGCCCAGGGGGCTGTGGGTGCCGCCGCAGGCGCTGAGCAGTCCGGTCACCAGAGCCGTCAGCAGGTACCGGGGGCGGAGGATGGAAAGGGTTGGCTTCATTGGGGTTCTGCCTTGAATACATCGGCGATGGAAAGGGACAGCATGTCCCGCTTGCTGTGCTGGGTGTCTGCCAGGAGCTGCGTTACCTGCTGTTCCCAGGGAGCCAGGCCCGCGCTGTCACTGGCCTGGAACTGGCCCTCATCCACGAGCCACTCCTGTAATTGCCAGAGTTTGATGTCGTGCAGGTCCCGACTTAACAGGTAGTGGCCGCGGGTATCCTGGGTGATGACCCGGTGCTCAATCAGCACATCGCGCAGGTACTGCCAGCTTTCCGCATCGATGCCCAGCTCGCGGCGCTGAAATATCTCGAGTTCCCGCAATGTGCGTCCATGCCCCTGGCGTCGCCAGAGGGTTTCCAGCAGTTCCAGTCCCTTGAGGATGATGGGGCGGCGCGCCTGTTCTTTATTCTGGTAGGCAGAGAGGCTGTGCACGACGATGGCGGCCAGGAGCACGATGTTCCAGGAAATGAAAATCCACAGCAGGAACAGGGGGACGGCGGCGAAGGCGCCGTAGATGAAGGTGATGCTCGATCCCGCCACGAGTTTGGTAAACAGGCCCCGGGCCGTGTTGAAGGCCACCGTGGCGAGCAGGCCACCGACCAGCGCATGGCGCAGGGAGACCCGGCAGTTCGGTACCGCCGCGTAGAGCAGCGTAAAGCCCAGGGTCTGGAGCAGGTAGGGAGACAGGCGCAGCATGAGGGCGCCGATACCCACGGCATCGTAGCTCTCAAAGCGATGGGCGAAGGAGGCGAGGTAGGTGCTCACGCCGATCCCGAAGCCGATGGTGACCGGTGCCAGGGACAGCACGGCCCAGTACAGCAGGAAGCTGGGGATCAGGCCCCTGTTGCTCTGGGTACGCCAGATCAGGTTGAAGGCCTGCTCGATATTGCGCAGCATCAGCACGGCGGTGGCGAGAAGGAACACGATGCCGAAGCTGGTGAGGTTGCGCGCCTGGCGAGAGAAGTCGTCCACGTACTCCTCGATGCCCGCGGACGTTTCTGGCACCAGGTGCTCAAACAGCAGTTCCTGGATGTGTTGCTCCATACCCTGAAAAGCGGGAATGGCCGACGCCATGGTGTAGAGCACGGTCAGCAGGGGCACGAGGGCAAAGAGCGACATGTAGGTCAGCGCCGCCGCCGTGTCGCGGCAGCGGTCCGTGCGGTAGCGCTCCATCAGATAGAGCGCGCGGTGTCTCAGTTTCTCAAAGTAGCGATTCCAGTCATCCATGGGTCAATTATCGCAGAATACGCCCGCGTTGCGGCGGCTCCGGTTAGGGGCGCTTTGCTATACTGACTCGCCACTGCGCGGTGAGCGCCGCGAGCGCCCCCGCCCATCCTGCTGCCACGTCGGCAGCACCCAGGATTTTCTCGACGGATCAACCCATGGACCCAAAGCCCTACGTACTCGTTCTCTATTACAGCCGCACCGGAGCTACAGCGACGATGGCGCGCATGGTGGCGCGGGGCGTTGAGAGTGTGGCCGGGGTTGAGGCGCGTCTGCGCACGGTGCCTGCGGTGTCCGCAGAGACGGAGCAGACGGCAGATGCGGTCCCGGATGACGGTCCTCCCTATGCCAGCCAGGATGACCTGCGGCACTGCGCGGGGCTCGTGATGGGGTCTCCCACGCGCTTCGGCGCGATGGCGGCACCGCTGAAGTATTTCATCGACCAGAGTTCCGAGCTTTGGCTCAGCGGAGCCCTCATCGACAAGCCCGCGGCGGTCTTCACCTCCACGGCCAGTCTCCACGGGGGGCAGGAGAGCACGCTGCTGTCCATGCAGATTCCCCTGCTGCACCAGGGCATGGTGATCGTGGGGCTTCCCTACGGCGAGGCGGGGCTCATGCGTACCACCGCGGGGGGCACTCCCTACGGGGCGAGCCACTGGTCCGGCGCCGATGGCGGCCGCGCACCCGATGATACGGAGCTGGGCCTGTGCCGCGCCCTCGGCCGTCGCGTTGCGCAGCTCAGTGAGCGACTGCGTTGAGCGGGGCAGGCAGCGTGCTGCGGGGACAGCGCAGCCAAATTCTCTGGTGGGGCAGCTGGATCAGTCTGGCGGCGCTGCTGGCGACGCTGGTGATCGATGCCTGGCAGCGCCAGGCGCATTATGTGCTGTGGTTCTTCTGGCTGGCTCCCCTTGCGGTGCTGCTGCCCGGGCTGGCCCGGGATCGATTGCGCAGCTTCGCCTGGCTTACCTTTGTGGTGCTGATGTATTTCATCATGGCGGTGCTGCGTATTTTCGCGGAACCCCATAGCCCCCGGGCCCAGCTGGAGCTTGGGGCCGTGGTGCTGCTGTTCTGTTGTGCCATGTTCTATATTCGCGAACGCGGTCGAGAGCTCCAGCGCACCAATGCCGACGACCCTAATTCAGGAGCTGAATCGTGATTCGACGTTTGTTGCGTGGCCTTTGGAACGGAGTGACGGTAGTTCGCGTGGCGTTGGCCAACCTCCTGTTCCTCGCGGCTCTGGTGGTGCTGTGGTTGTTGCTGACGGATCGTCCGGAGCCGCTGCCGGAGCGCGCGGCGCTGTTGCTGGAGCCCCGCGGCGTGGTGGTCGACGAGCGCACCGGTATCGATGCATCGGGGCTGCTGCTGCCCGTGGACGATGCGGATCGCGAAGTCCTCCTCGCGGATATGATCGACAGCGTGGAAATGGCCCGGGACGATGATCGCATCGTTGCCCTGGTAATGGACCTGGATCA
>CAXBBA010000087.1:0-7282 GCA_963973805.1 uncultured Halieaceae bacterium
AGCGACGGCACCAGCGCCGCCGTCACCACCTGCAGATAGGCCACGCCCAGCAGCAGGAAGAACTTGATCAGTGCCTTGAGCAGCTCCAGCAGGCTCTTGGGAGAAAACAGGCGACCCACGCCTTTCACAGGGTCGAGTTTTTCCCACTTGAAGTTCATGGCGTCGGCGCTGAAGGACCAGCCCCCCATCATCAGCGGTCCCGCCAGCGCGGCCACAATGGTGACGGCAAAGAACGGCAGCAGCGCTACCAGGCTCGTCGCCACGAGATGCATGAAGTGCACGGGCAGCTGCTCCGCATCGAACATCAGGGCCCGGTTGACGCTGAAGCCCGTGGTGGCGATGGCGAACAGGTCCTCCACGAGGGCGCCGCCGAGCATCCAGATACCCGCGCCGGCAAAGAGCAGGGACAACATGGTGTTCAGTTCCCGGGATCGCGGTACCTGGCCTTTTTTCCGCGCCTCCTGTTTGCGGCGCTCCGTGGGCTGTTCTGTGCGTTCCTGTCCCGTCTGCTCTTCTGCCATCGTCGCGACCTCAGCCCAGGATCAACAGGGTCTGTTCCAGACCCAGAGAGAGGAATCGCTGCATCGCCGCCAGGAAGGCGGGCAACGCCAGAAACATGAACAGGAAACCGGCAATGATCGTGACGGGAAAACCCACCGCAAAGATGTTGAGCTGGGGTGCGGCCCGGGTGATCACGCCAAAGGCCACATTGATCATGAGGATCGATGTCAGCGTGGGCAGCCCCAGCAGCAGGGCGGTGGCGAAAAGCTGGCTGCCGAGGGCAACGACGCTCGCAAACATACCTTCGGGATTGGCGAAGCTGCCGATGGGCAGGACGGAGAAACTCTCCACCACCGCCGCCAGCAGCAGGAGATGGCCGTCGATGGCCAGGAACAGCAGCGTCGCAAGCACCACGTTCAGCTGGCTCACTACGGGCACCTGTACTCCGTTCTGGGGGTCCACGGACATGGCGAAGCCCAGGCCCATGCTCATGGCGATGCTATGCCCCGCCACCACCACGGCGCCAAAGACCAGCTGCATCACAAAGCCCATGGCCAGACCGACCAGCAGTTCCCGCACCGCGAGGAGAAGCCCCGCCGCCGAGAGCGGGTCCACGGCAATTTTTGCAGGCAGCAGGGGCACCGTGAGCACGGCCACCGCGAGGCCGAGGATAATGCGGGTGCGCACGCTGAAATAGGACGCGCTGAAGATCGGCGCCGCCAGCATCATGGCCGACACGCGCAGGAACGGCCACAGGTAGACCTGGAGCAGCTGCACGATATCGTCGGGTGTGAGGACCATGGCGTGTCACCCCAGCAAGCTGGGGATATCCATGATCAGGCGCTGGGTGAAGGTCACCACCACCTGCAGCATCCAGGGACCGGCAACAAACAGCGCCACCACCAGCGCCAGGAGTTTGGGAATGAAGCTCAGGGTCATTTCCTGAATCTGCGTCGCCGCCTGAAAGATGCCGATGAGCAATCCCACCACCAGCGCCGACAGCAGGAGCGGCGCCGCCAGCAAGACGGCGAGCCAGAGGGCATCGCGGCCAATGGTCAGTACGGTTTCCGGTCCCATGATCTCCCCCTACACCGCGAAGCTCGTGACCAGCGTGGCGGCGATGAGAGACCAGCCGTCGATGAGCACGAAGAGCATGAGTTTGAAGGGCAGGGAGATGAGCATCGGCGAGAGCATCATCATGCCCATGGACATGAGCACCGCGGCCACCACCAGATCGATGATGAGGAAGGGCACGAACAGGAGAAAGCCGATCTGGAACGCCGTTTTCAGTTCCGAGGTCAGAAACGAGGGCAGCAGCACCACCATGGGCACATCGTCTTCGCTGGCGAAGGCGTCGTAGCCGCCGAGTTCCGCGAACAGCAGCAGGTCATTCTCCCGCGTCTGGCCGAACATGAATTCCCGGAATGGGATCTTCGCCGCATCCAGCGCCTGGGCAAAATCCAGCGATTCGTTCATGTACGGTTGCAGCGCTGTGGTCCAGGCCACCTCAAAAACCGGCGCCATGATAAACAGGCTGAGGAACAGAGAAAGGCCGAGAATTATCTGATTCGATGGTGTCTGCGCCGTGCCCAGGGCCTGACGCAATATCGCCAGGACGATGAGGATCCGGGTAAAGGACGTCATGGTAATCAGTGCCGCCGGGATCAGCGTCAGCAGGGTCATGAGCAGCAGAATCTGGATGCTCATGGAATATTCGTTGCCACCCCCGGTACCCGGCTGCACCGTCACCAGGGGAATGCTTGCCTGGGCCTGGGCCAGCGCGGGCACCAGCAGCAAAGCCAGCACGGGCAGTGCGCGCATTAAAACCGCTCTCATGAGCGTGACCCCAGGGGGTTGGCCGCACGCAGGACCTCGGCGAAGGCTGGCGATGCCACCGCTTCATCCGCCGCGACGATGGGCTCGGCAAATACGTGCAGCGTGCGCACGCTGCCCTGGGCGACGCCCAGCAGGAGTTGCTCGCCACCGGCGTCGATCAGCACGACTTTTTCCCGCTGCCCCACGCTGGCGCTGCCGAGCACGCGCAACACGGAACCGGAGGCTCCGCCCACGCCGTTGAAGCGGCGCAGAAAGTACACCACGGCAAACAGGCAGATGAACACCAGCAGCAGCGAACCGATCACCTGCACCAGGTAGCCGGCGGTGAACAGCTCCGGAGGCGCGGCGACATTGAGTTTGCCCACGCGCTCCTGCGCCGCCTCCTGAGCCTCGGCCAGGGGAGCGAAGAGCAGCACCGCCGCACTGAAACGCAGGTTCCGCATCACTTCAACTTCTTCAGCCGCTCGCCGGGGCTGACCACATCGACAAGGCGCAGGCCGAACTGACCGTCCGACTCCACCACCTCGCCCCGCGCGATCAGCGTCCCGTTGACCATGAGGTCCAGGTGCTCCTGTACGCCGCGATCCAGGCTCACGATGGACCCCTGGTTCAGGGCCAGCAGGTCCTTGATGGAAATGCGCGCCCGACCGATTTCCACGGACAGCGTCACGTGCACGTCCATCAACAGATCCAGGTCAATCTTGCCTGCGATGGATGCTTCCGCCGCCGAAGCCGCCTGCCCCTGCAGTTCTTCCGGGGGTGCGGCGACCGTTTCCGTTGCCTGTTCGTCACTCATTGTGTTTCCTCCATGCCCTCAATCGTGATCGAGGTTGCCGAGGCGGGTCAGCTGCACCGCCTTCATTCCTTCAAACGTTCCATAGCGCCCTTCGGCGAGCGTCACCCCATCCACCAGCAGACGCACCTCCTCGGGCGGCGCCAGGGGCAGGACGGCCCCGGGACGCAGCTCCAGAAGGTCCGCAAGGCTGATCGAGCGCGTGTCCAGCACCGCCGCAAACTCCAGATCGATACCGGGTAACTCGCGGCGCAGATAGGGCTCCCAGCCGCTCCCCTTATCCGTCTCATCCTTGCTCCGCGGCGGCGCGAAACGGGCGCGGTACGGTTCCAGTTCAGAAAAGGGAATCAGGACGTGACCCCGCCCTTCGAACTCACCGACACTCAGGGTGAAGGTCAGCTTGAGCAGGACATCGCTGCGAGGCAGCATTTCAATGCGATCGGCAACGCCCAGGGTGGCCAGCTCACCACTCTCCAGGGCGAGCTTGTCCTGCCATGCTTCTACCAGGCAGGTGAGCTGCTGCTCCGCGATGCGCTCGGCGATGCGAAGCTCCGTCGGGGTCAGGCTCTCGCGCGTCGCCTGGGCCGCAGCGTTCCCACCGCCGAAGTAGGCGTTGGTGACAAAGGACAGCAACGAGGCGGGGGAGACGACAAATACGGGACCGGGAAGGGGGCTGAGGGTGGTTGTGGTCACCGCCACGGCGCGGTCCAGGGCGGCCAGCACATCGGCGACGCTGAGCAGCACCGGCGCCTCGGAGCGCACCGCAAACTCGATGGAGAAGGCCTTGTCCAGGGCATCGCCAAGCATTTCTGCCTGGCGCTCCATGAGCGAGGTGAGGGCCGTAAACTCCCGCAGCAGGGACTGCTCCCGTGCGGCGAAATCGAAGCGACGGTACTGTCCATCATCGGCGCCGGAATTTCCGGCGGCGCGATCGTCGACGCTTTCCATGAGCGCGTCGATCTCGCCTTCCGTAAGCACCGGGTCTGACGCACCCGCTTTCGCCGTCGGCACGTCTACGCCATCGGCCAGCGTGGAATCATCGCCCTCCTTCAGTTCGTCTTCGCTGGCCATCCCCTCTCCATGATCACTGCAACACGAAGTTCTCGAAATAGACTTCTTCCACCACCTTGGGCGGCGTCAGTCCCAGAGCTTCATTCACCGTGGCCAGCGCCGAGGCACGCAGCGCCTCCTTGCCTTCCACGGTTTTCAATGCACCGAAGTCCTGTCCACGGTCGCGAATAGCGGGGCGATCCCGCAGGGCCTGATCGATCACAGCCTGGTCGTAGGACATGAGCTGCATTTCGGCCTGCACGTAGTGCGTGCGGCCCTCGTACTCCACATTCACCAGGAGCTTCTTCATATCCAGGTACAGGGGCTCGCGGGGCTGCTCCTCTACCTCTTCCACGACCTCTTCGCCCTCAGTCTCGCCATCTCCGGAAAGGAAAAAGAAGGCCGCCGCACCGCCCGCCGCCAGCAAAAGCACGGCGGCAATGATGATGATCAGCTTCTTCTTGCCACCACCCTGTTCTTCGGTGTTGGCGTCGCCTCCCAGATTGAGATCCTCGTTACTGGCCATGAACCCTGACTCCCCTGTGTGTGGCCACTGTTGCCCCACACGCTTACGGGGGTAACAGCAAATGCCATACCAGCAGCAATTACTGCTGGAAATTCAATAGATTAGAGCGAAAGAAAGCCAACAACGTCAGCGCTTTGACGCCCACCACAACACGCGCAGCGTCAAGAGTTCGACAACCAGAAGATTCCGCCCCGACGGAGCGCGCAGGGGCGATGGTAGAACGAATACGGCACCCCGTTAAGGGCCGTTTTCAGGGGGACCGCCACGCGGGCGGGCGCGGGGGCTCAGATATAGGTATCGATACGCGATGCGCCGGTCGCGAGGACCGACCCGTCGCCGTCGGGCCTGGACTCCGCAGCCTCGGCTGAGCCCTCGCCATCGGCAAGGGACGCACCGCGCTCGCTGCCGCGCTTATCCGCCGCTCCGCCATGGCCCACATCGGACTGGGCCAGTTGCAGGCCGTTCTGCTCCAGCATCTCGCGGAGCCGGGGCAGGGACTGCTCGATGGCGTCGCGGGCCGCGGCGTTATCCGCCACGAAACTCACGCGGGCCTGATCACCCTCCGTGCTCACGGTGACCTGAAGACGCCCCAGTTCCGCCGGATTGAGCTGAATACGGGCTTCGCGCACACCATCGCGCACGAGCACCTTGACCCGGGTGGTGAATTCGTCGGCGAATTCGGCCTCATCCGGCGCTCGCTCCATCACCAGATCCACGCCCTGCCCCATGCCCGTTGCCGTGGACGAGGTCGCCGCAGGAGCCGGTGCAGCAGTCGCCGCCACCGCATTCGCGGGCGCGGTTATGCCGGCGCTGTCGCCACCGCGGGCGCTGCCCACGGTCGCGTCAGGCAAGGTCGGGGTACTCCGTGTTTCGCCGGCGAGGGCACGATCCGCCGGGGAACCCTCATCGGAGATCCCCATGCCCGCCTGCTCCCGCAGCGAAGCGGGCGCATTGTCGTTGCGGACCCCCCGGGCTGCGGCATCCGCCCCTGCCTCCGTCGCTGCCCCAGAGCTTTGGGGCCGCAGGGCTTCGGAATCAACCGTCT
Source organism: uncultured Halieaceae bacterium (assembly GCA_963973805.1). Taxonomy (GTDB): domain Bacteria; phylum Pseudomonadota; class Gammaproteobacteria; order Pseudomonadales; family Halieaceae; genus Congregibacter. The sequence goes on from CAXBBA010000087.1 coordinate 5,752, forward strand.
GCGTGCCATCCGCCACCGGCGCACCCCGCGCCCCTGCCAGGCGCGCCGCGGTCACCTGCTCGCCGCTCACCGGCGGCGGGTTGGCACCCGGCTGGGACGCGACGCGAGCGTCCCTCAGGGCATTCGCCGCGGCTTCTCTATCGGCACCAGGGGATTTGGAAAGAGGACGCAGGGATTCCCCGGTTTCTGTCGCTGCCTCCACCGCCTGGGAAGCGCGGGGGCCACTCTCGGTCGGGACAGCCCGGGCCAGGGCGCCGCCAAAGGTTTCACCCTTTCGCCCGGACACGCTGTCCCCTGCGGTGCCCACCGGGGGCCGGTCTTCCGTCGGCGACAGGGAAATTTGTGCCGCGTCGCGGCCCGTGCCCTGGGCAAGGGGTTCTTCGACGACCGGGGTGCCGGTCTTTCCGGCAAGCCCAGCGACCGTGGCGGGCGTGCTCCTGGCCATGCGTAGCGGCTGCTCTGCCGCAACCGGATGGGCTACATCGCCGTCGGATACTTCGCCGGTGGTAGAGCCAGGGGATTCCGTTTTCGCGGAGGCGGATGCCTGGAACGGCTCGTCCGCCGGCAGAGTCTTGCCGCCCTCGTCGCCGGCACTTGCCGCCTGCTTCGGGGCGGGGGCTTCCGCTGACGGCTTCCGAGAATCGGCGCGCTGCTGCTCCAGAACACGGGAGAACGCCTCCGAATCGGAGTTTTTAAATGCAGTTTGCCCAACTTTGCCGCCATTTGACGGCATTTTTTCAACGCCTGCCAGCGCCAGAATCTGGGGGTCTACGCCTTCCGCCATGGTGATATCACTTGCCTGATTTCATTGCCTGCCTGGTTTGCAGTGGAAGTCAGCAAGGGCTGTGCCAACCTCACTCGGATCGGAAGCGTGCCGCTATTCCCTCGTCCACCGCCTTCTGCTCCCGGCGGGCCTCTTCGACGGCCCGGGCAGCGCGGCTGCGGCCGATCAACTCGTCCACGTTCCCACGGCGCAGACTCTTGTCCACGAATTCCTCCTGGCTGGTCTGCACGCGCTCCTGGCCGCGGCCCACTTCCTGGTCCTGCACATTGATGGCGTCGTTGAGACTGGCCAGAAAGCGGCGATAGTCGGCGAGGCGGCGCGCATCGATGCCACCGCCCGCGAGAGTCTGCAGCCGAAGCTCGTACTCTTCCTTGAAGTCCTTCAACTGCTCCAGGCGCTGGTTCGAGTCCACCAGAGCCTGCTTGTCCCGCTGCAGCGCATTCGCCGCCTCGTTCTCTCGCGAACGAGCGAGTAGCGCCACCTTGTCCAGCTTGTCCATTTCCATTGGTGCCCGCCCTGCCCTAGGAACCCGGGCTCAGTTCTATCGCCGCCATGCGAGCGGTCTGAGCCAGATCCCGGAAACTGTCTTCCATCGTTACCTTCACCGCCTGGGACTGGCGCACGAACTCCCGCAGGGGTTCATGGGCCTGCAGCGCCTGGTCGATCTTGGGGTCCGTGCCGCGCTCGTAAGCTCCAATGGCGATTAGGTCCCGGTTCTGTCGATACACGGAGTATAGCTCCTTGAGC
>CAXBBA010000088.1:0-7201 GCA_963973805.1 uncultured Halieaceae bacterium
GAGTCCTTTTTCACCCCCAATGGCCAGGCCAGGCGCGCCCGCTGAACAGCGCCGTGAGGCCCCAGGCGAGGGCGCCGCCCGTGACCAGCAGCACGGCTCCGAGGAGCCAGCCGTTGCGAGCCAGGGGGCTGGAGCAGAGCGCGGAATACCCGATCCAGCTTCCCACCAGCGACGCGACTCCCAGGCCGATGGCCTGGGCAGCACTGAGGTCCGCGACGCGGCGATCGATGAGGTAGGACTCGGCGCCGAGGTAATAGATCACCGCGAGCAGCAGAATCCCCGTAATCCAGGTGCTGTAGGCTTCCCATTTGAACCAGTGCAAGTGTTCGGGCATGACTTCCGGTGCGCCCTGATACTTGGCGACCTCGTAGATGCCGCCCCCGTGCACAGCCCAGAGATCCCCCTTGATCCCCTTGTCTTTCTTACACTGCGGCGGATCTTCGAGGCTGTTGTCCAGCCAGATAAAGTAGAACGATGCGCCGATCCAGGCAATGCCCGTGATCACGTGGAGCCAGCGGAGAATGAGGCTGAGCCAGTCGATGAGGTAGCTTTCCATGAGCGTATTCCCGCAGGATTCAGGGCTTGGCGACGGTGGAGTGATCGCGGTGATGGGCACGCTTGCCCATGATCCAGCTCTCCCGGATCACCCGGTCATCCCCAAGGGTAGAAAGGACGAAGAGCTTTTCCAACAGGTCTTTGGTGTGAAGAAGGCGTCGCTCCAGCAGGGGTGTTGGCGCCATGTCCAGCACCAGAAAATCGCCTTCCTTGCCCGCAGCAAAGTTGCCCAGCTGTGCCTCCAGATCCAGGGTCCGGGCGCCGCCAAGGGTTGCGAGGTAGAAGCTTTCCAGGGGTGTCAGGGAGCTGCCCTGAAGCTGCTGGACCTTGTAGGCCTCGTCCATGGTCTCCAGCAGCGAGAAGCTGGTGCCGGCGCCGATATCGGTGCCGAGGCCGACGTGCACCTTGTGCTGCTGGGCCTTGGCGAGGGGGAACAGCCCGGACCCGAGGAACAGGTTGGACGTGGGGCAGTAGGCGACGTTGGAGCGCGTGGCAGCCATTCGCTGCCACTCGTCATCGGATAGATGTATGCAGTGGGCAAAGACACTGCGGCGCCCCAGAAGTCCCGCGTCGTCATAGCAGTGAAGATAGTGATCCAGCTGCGGGAACAGTTCTCCGACCCAGGCGACTTCATTAACGTTCTCCGACATGTGCGTGTGCAGGTAAACGTCGGGAAAGTCCTGCAGCAGGCGCCCCGCGGCCGCGAGCTGCTCCGCGGAAGAAGTGGGGGCGAATCGGGGGGTGACGGCGTAGCGCAACCGGGATCGTCCGTGCCAGGTTTCGATCAGGCGGCGGCTGTCTTCGTAGGCACTGTCGGGAGTATCGCGCAGGTTCGGCGGCGCGTTGCGATCCATGAGCACCTTGCCCGAGATCATGCGGAGGTTACGCTGTTCCGCAGCTTCGAAGAACGCCTCCACGGATTCGGGGTGCACCGTCGCGAAGACCAGTGCGGTCGTCGTGCCATTGCGCAGCAACTCATCGAGAAACGCGTCCGCGACGCCCCGCGCGTAGGCCTTGTCACCGAAGCGGGCCTCGGTGGGAAACACATAGCGATCCAGCCACTCGAGCAGCTGTTCGCCGTGGGCGCCGACGATGTCCATCTGGGGGTAGTGAATATGCGTGTCGATGAAGCCGGGCACGATCAGCGCCTGCTCATGTTCGACAAGCTCCGTGTGCGGCGGCAGGCGCGGCAGAAGCTCCGACGCTGGCCCCGCGCCCAGCACGTGGCCGTCTTCAAGCAGGAGTACGCCGTCTTCCCAGTATTCGTAGCTATCGTCCCCGGCGAGGCTGGGGTCGTCGAGAAAATGGAGCAGGGCGCTGCGGTGGGCTGTCGCGCTCATGGCAGGTCCAGTTCCCGGGGTGTCTGGAGCAGTTGCTCTTCACAGTTGTTGCCATCGCCGACGCGGTCCACAACGACGAAGTCCGATGCCTCGTGCAGCGCCAGCAGGTAGTGGTGCCAGGTTCCCCGGTGGTAATTGATGCTCTGATCCCCGCGGGCTAGGAAGCCGCGCAGCGCCGCTTCGTCAAAGTCTCCCGGGGGTGCCACCACGACGGCGTAGGCATTGCCGCTGGTGTTGATGAAGGCCTGGCTGCCCAGGGGGTGGCGTTCCAGGGTGCGGAGTGTGAATCCCGCCTCGATGGGGGTGGCGCGAAACAGGCTGATCACCGCGTCGCCGCTTCCGCAATCTACCGTCGCCAGGGCGTGGTGTCGCTGCGTGCGTCCCTCGTTGATGGGGAATTGCTCACAGGGCACAGCGGCATCGATCACGTCACCGTAGGGGGCGAAGGCGTCCGCGGTGAGCGGTTCCAGAGACAGGCGCGCCATCGCCTCAGCTACCCCGGTAGGTCGAGTAGCCGAAGGGCGAGAGCAACAGGGGGATGTGGTAGTGGTCACCGCCTTTGGGCAGCTTGAACACCACGTCCACCCAGGGATAGAAAACGCCGAGGTCCTGACCCTCGAAGTAGGGGGCGGTGGCGAAATGCATGCGATAGGTGCCGGCTTCCAGCACCAGGTCGTCATCGAGGAGTCCAGGGACGCGGCCGTCGCTATTCGTTTCCCCTGCCGCCAGGAGGGACCAGGCTTCGTCATCCAGGCGGTACAGTGCGAGGGATACGCCCGCTGCCGGGCAGCCCCGGGCGGTGTCGAGAATGTGGGTGGTTATCTGGCTCATGGGAGTTTCTCCAGGCGCAGTTGCAGTATCTTTCGCTGTTCCTCGGCGGCGATGCGCAATTCCTCATCGCGTTCGTTGTGCAGACGCGCTTCGAGCAGTTCACACATCTCCTGTGCCGACTTGCCCGTGGCGCACACGATAAAGATAAACCCGAAACGCTCTTCGTAGGCCGCGTTGCCGTCGGCGAGGCGCTGAATCACGTCCTCCGAAGCGCTGCCGACGGAGGACTGCTCGTGGGCGGCGAGGCCCGCGGTGCTCGCGTACTTCTTTTTCAGGGAGTTGACGTCCCCGATCTTGGGATGTCCTTCAAAGGCCTCGAGCAGTTCCGCCTCACCCATGGTGCTCCACACCGCATCGGCGGTATCGCGCAGGTCGGCAGAGTCCGTGAAAGGGCGCCGCGAAAGGACGCCCTCGATCCAGCGCTCGGCGACGCAGCAACTTGCCAGAAGCTCCCGCGCCTCCTGTTCCTGGAGGCTGTTGAATGCCTGCACGTCCATCACAGATCCCAGTCGGCGATGCCCATGACCCGAAGACGGCTGACACCCCCATCCGGGAATATATTCAGACGCACATGGGAAAATTTCTGTTCCGGCGGACAGATGACCTCCTGGCAGAATGTGTGCTCGCGATCCGGGCAGAGGCGGTGCTGGGCAATGATCGGGGACCAGGATGTGTCGTCGGACGGCACCTGGGCTTCGGGTTCGAAGCAGCCTTCGAGGCTGAAGCGGTCCGGGTAGTTGCCACGCAGGTGCGCCGTGTCGAGGAGGATCTTGCGCACGGTGCCGCAGCGGCCGAGGCGAATGATCGCCCAGTCGTTGCTCTCGTCCCGGCGCCGGCGGGTCTCCCAGCCATCGCCCATATTCTCGCCGCGACCCGGCATGATCAGATTGTCCGTCGATGAGAAAAACTGGTCCGAGGCGGCGACACCGCGGCCCCCCATCGCGACGGAGGCGAGGTCTACCAGCTCACCTTCAATGTAGTGCGTCGGGTCCGGCTGGACTTCGCCAAAAACGCGAAAGCGCGCTACGCCGCCATCGGGATAGATGCGCAGGCGCACATGGGTCCAGCGCTGCTCCGAGTCGCAGGGAATCGGGTTTTGCTCGTCGGGGAGTACGTCGGTCTGGGGGATGATTTCGGTCCAGACGGTGGTGGGGTCCGGGTCCAGCTGGTGACTGGTAGCGTCCACCGCAACGCGCAGCGGAGCGTTACCCCGAAAATGGTGCGTGTCCGCGTCCACTCCGCGAATGCGTCCGGCAAGGCCGAGGCGCAGTACGCACCAGTCGTGGTCGAGACCGCTGGGGCGGAACTGGCGGCCGAAGCTGCGGCGGCTTTCCCAGCCGTCCATCCACTGGCCTTTTTCCGTGAATTCGCCCTCCTTGAAGACGCCGCGCCCCGGTTTCACCAAATTGTCACAGCTGGCAAACCACTGGTCGCTGCATTCGATGGCGCGTCCGCCGACGCGTTCGGCGAGCAGGTTGATGTAGCGGAACTGGAAGTCGTGCACAACGTCCGGGTCAGTATCGCTCATGGTGTTTCATCATTCCTGGATAGTTGCATGGTGTGGGCAGTTTCAAGGTCTGCCGCGAGATCTTCGAGGTGTCGCCAGCGCGGGCCCGGGGCGCTGGCGACCCGGCCCTCTGCGGCGTGCGCATGATAGTGGCCGATGATCTGCGCCGCTACGGAAACTGCAATCTCAGCAGGACGTTTACCCGGCACCACGGCGAGGCCGATGGGACAGTAAACACTGTCGATCGCTTCGTCGCCATACCCCCGGTGGGCGAGGCGCAGGCGGAAGCGCCGCGCCTTGCTGTGGGAGCCGATGACGCCGATGAAGGCGGCGTCGCCCCGGGCGAGGGCACGCTCGAGGAGCGCGAAGTCCAGGGGGTGATTGTGCGTCATGATGACGTAATACGCCCCGGGCGGGGCGCCGTCGATGAGACGGAGCCCGTCCCCTCCGGGGTACGGGGTGATTCCCTCGGGCGTGGGTTCCGGAAGCATCGCGGACCGTTCATCCACCCAGTGGACGCGCAGGGGAAGCGTCGCCAGCAGGGGAGCCAGGGCCTTGCCGACATGGCCCGCGCCGAAGAGGTACAGCGCCGGCGCCAGAGGTATGAAACTCTCGAACAACACGCTAGTGCTGCCCCCACAGCACTGGCCCAGTTTTTCTCCCAGGGGGTAGTGCTCGAGGTGCTGCGTTGGAAGGTCCTTCTCCAGGAGATCCCGGGCGAGGGCGATGACGCGGTGTTCCAGCTCGCCACCGCCGATGGTGCCACGCACCTGGGATTCATCCACCAGCATTTTGGTACCCGATCCCCGGGGAGTGGAACCCCGGACGCCGATGAGGGTTACGACGACGTAGCGTTCCCCCCGAGCCTCGCAGTCCTGAACCCAGTGGGACCAGTGGTCCAGGCCATGCATCATGACTCCGCCCGCCGGCGCAGGGCTTCGCAGGCCATCAGTACCCTCTCCGGCGTGGCCGGCGGATCGAGTCGGGGCGTGCTCTGATAGTTGTCCAGGCTGGCGATGGCATCCCGCAGGGCACACCAGACGCTGGTTGCCTCCATGAGCGGAGGTTCGCCGACCGCCTTGGAGCGGAAAATCGTCGCCTCGCTGTTCGGGCTGTCCGGCAGCAATTCCACATGGAACTCGGGGGGCGTATCGCCGATGGCCGGGATCTTGTAGGTCGCGGGACCCGTGGTGAGCAGGCGCCCGTCATCGTCCCAGGCGAGTTCTTCGCTGGTGAGCCAGCCCATACCCTGAATGAAGCCCCCTTCGATCTGGCCCCGGTCCAGCTCCGGATTCAGGGACCGGCCCACGTCGTGGCAGATGTCCACCCGGGTCACCCGGTATTCGCCGGTGAGCGTGTCGACCAGAACTTCCGACACCGCCGCGCCATTGGCGAAATAGTAGAACGGACGGCCCGTAGCCTGCTCGCGATCGTAGTGAATCTTGGGGGTCTTGTAGAACCCCGTGGCCGAGAGGGGGACGCGGTTCATGTAGGCCAGATTGGCAAACTCCGCGAAGCTGAAGCTCTGGGCGCCGACGCTCACGGTATTCGCCGAGAACACCACCTCGGCCTCCGCAACGGAGAAATGCGCCACAGCGAAGTCCGTCAACCGCTGGCGAATCTTGCGCGCCGCAGCCAGCGCGGCCATGCCGTTGATGTCGCTCCCCGAAGACGCCGCGGTGGGCGAAGTGTTCGGAACCTTGTCGGTGCGCGTCGCCGTGCAGCGAATGCGCTCCAGGTCCACCTGCAGTTCCTGGGCCACGACCTGGGCGACCTTGGTGTACAGGCCCTGACCCATTTCCGTTCCACCGTGGTTGAGCTGGATGCTGCCATCGGTGTAGACGTGGATAAGCGCACCGCCCTGGTTCAGGTGTTTCACGGTGAAGGAAATACCGAACTTCACCGGGGTCAGGGCGAGGCCCTTGCGCAGCACCGGCTCCCGCGCGTTGAATGCGGTGACCTCCTTGCGCCGGGCCCGGTAGTCGCTGGTCTGTTCCAGGCGCTGCAGCAACATCGGCAGCACTTCCTGTTCGATCGTCTGACCGTAGTGCGTCACGTTGCGTCCGCCCTCGGCGCGGTAGAGATTGCGCAGGCGTACGTCGAGCAGGTCCTGCCCGGTGCGACGGGCGATGCGATCCATGATGTCTTCGATGGCGACGATGCCCTGGGGACCGCCGAATCCCCGGAACGCCGTGTTCGACACCGTGTGGGTCTTGACGCGATGCCCGGCCACGGCGACATGGGGTATGAAATAGGCGTTGTCGCTGTGGAACATCGCACGGTCCACGATTGCGTCGGACAGATCCGGCGACATGCCGCAGCCACCGGCCAGACACAGATCCAGGCCCTGGAGCAGGCCCTCGTCGTCAAAGCCAACGCGGAAGCGACTGAGAAAATGGTGACGCTTGCCCGTGGCGCGCATGTCTTCGGCCCGCGCGAGGCGCAGCTTCACGGCCCGGCGGTTGCGCTGGGCCAGCAGCGCCGCGAGGCAGGCCCATTGATTGGCATGGGTCTCCTTGCCGCCGAAGGCGCCGCCCATGCGCCGCGTGTCAACGGTGACCGCATGGAAGTCCAGACCCAGGACTTCGGCGACCAGCTTCTGTCCCTCCGTGGGATTCTGCGTGGACGAGTAAACCAGCATGCCTCCGTCGTCTTCGGGTACGCACAGAGATACCTGCCCCTCGAGGTACATCTGTTCCTGTCCACCGATGAACAGCTCCCCCTCGAGCGTGTGGGGGGCTGATTCCAGGGCGCCGCTTGCGTCGCCGCGACGCTGGAAGTGCGGGGGGCGGACATAGCTCTGCGCATCCAGTCCGTCTTCAATGCGCAGCAGCGCGGGCAGGGGATCGTAGTCGACCACGGCGAGGGTTGCGGCGTGGCGGGCGCTGCGATAATCGCGGGCGGCGACGGCAAACAACACCTGGCCATGGAACTCCACGGTATCGCCTTCCCCCACCATCAGGGGGTC
>CAXBBA010000089.1:0-7115 GCA_963973805.1 uncultured Halieaceae bacterium
CAAAGCCGTCCGTATCGATAAAGAACTCCACCACGTTGCCCGCCTCGAACCCCTGGGTGAATTCCACCGTGAGGGAACCGAACAGGTCTTCGGCCATCTGGTCACCGTAGCTCACGGTGTACAGCGAGGCGTCGAGCTCCGTCAGGAACGCACGGCCCAGCTGTGAACCGGGGGTGACCTCTGCGTCTGAGATCACATCGAACAGCGTGAAGCCCGTGAGCGCATTGACCGTAAAGCCGATGATCGTGGGGCTGGCGCTGAAGTTCGCGAAGGACCACAGGCCCAGAGGGGCGCCGTCCACGTTGTTACCGAAGGTGAAGCCCTGCTGAGAGAGGGACCAGGAAGAACCGCTGGCCTCCCCCGCAAACCCTTCACCAAAAGGCACCGAGCCATCGGTGCTGGTGGTCTCCCACACCGCCGTCTCGCTGCTGTCGTCTTCAAAGGTCACCGTGACCTCCATGCCCGCCATGTCAGCGCCTGTCAGCACGGACTCCAGGGGGAACGGAAACGCCGCGGCACCGCCGGACTGAAAGCCCAGGCCCGCAAGTACCAGAGTTGCCAGAACATTTTTCATCTTCATCGCTGCACGAGCTCCGAATCAGTAGTGGGTAGTGTTGCCGCCGCACATGTCAGGCATGTGACCAAATATTGCTCAGTCGTGGCGGGGTTCATGGATGCGAAACAGGTATTGCAATTATCCTGCCAAAAAAATTAATCAAAAGCTTTCAATAAGTTACGAATCTACCCAATGAGCAACCACACATTTTCGTAAAATTTTCTGACACTTCGTTGGAATGAATACCGCAAAAAACGGGTGACGGCGATTTCAGGCAAACTGTATCATCATTTTTTGTTTGCTTTATGTGACTTCCTACACCCAATCGCGACAATCTGACCATGCCATTTAGCCTGAAACCCCAGAGTCCGACCGTTGCAGCGCCGGGTCCAACTGTCGATCACGCAACAGGTGGCCCGACAATGGGCCGCCGCTGCCTGTGGACCTTGGCTCCCGGCCAGAAGGCACGATTTTGGGGCGCGACTGCATGACAACGGTGCGGCGCATCGCCGCCGTCGTCGATTGGCAGGATGCGTCGAAGCTGGCGAGCGACTGGCACCTGATGATGGGAACCTCGCACCACGCCCGTGGCGTCGCCCCCGGCCCGGGGGAGCCGGCCGCGCCGCACCGGGACCAGGAGCGCGGCCGGGACCACGCATCGACCATGGTGAACCTCGGCCCCGAGAGCCGCGGCCTCAGCAGCGAATGGAGCCACCTTCGCCTGCTGGCGGACGCTCGCATCGACAACCGACCCGAATTGTGGGACCTGCTCAAAGGCGCCCCCTATCTTGCCGATACGCTGAACCAGGACTTCTGCGACGCGCTGGCCATTCTTGCGGCCTATGCGCGCTGGGGGCAACGCGCCACCGAGCACCTGATCGGCGATTACGCCTTTGTGATCTACGACAGTCGCCACCAGCGCCTGTTTGCCGCCTGCGACCCCATGAACATGCGCACCCTTTACTACCGCCGGCGACGCCATGGCCTGTGCCTGGCCAGCGACGCTGCCCAGTTGCTGAACCTGCCGGATGTGGGCCACGCCCTGAATCAGCAGGCCCTGGGCCTGTGGGTCAGCGGCTATCCGGACCCGGCGCTGTCGATGTACGCCGACATCGAGCGCCTGCGCCCCGGCCATAGCCTGAGCGCCTCGCCCGACGGGCTGCGCGTGCGCAAGTTCTGGGATCTTGAGCCGCGTAAAAAAATCCGACACCGCCGCGTGGATGACTACAGCGATGAGCTCAATGCGCTGTTGCAACGTGCCGTGGACGACCGGCTGCGCCCGGCAAAGAACGCCGCGACCACGCAGATGAGCGGAGGCATGGACTCGACCACCGTGACCGCGCTGGCCAGGCAAAGCCTGGACAGCTCCCAAAAAACCCTGACCGTGCTCTCGCACCGCTACGCCGCGGGCACCGCGCAGGATGAGTCCGCCACCATCGACACCGTGGCCGCCTACCTGGGCCTCAAGGACCACCAAACCGTAGATGCCCAGGCGCATCTGCACCTGCCCTATGCCGAGCTCTATCCGCCCCATGCCGACAGCCCGGGCACCGTGCTGTCTCCCCGCTACCACGACGACCTCACCATCGCGCAGGACGCGGGAGCCTCGGTGCTGCTCACGGGCAGTGGCGGCGACGAAATGTGCTGGGGACACAGCCTGAGCTATGCCAAGCGCTTGAAGCGCGGCGACCTTAGGGCACTCACTGAGGTGCTGCGCGGTACCCGGGAATACGGCCTGCCCCTGCGCCAGACCTTGCGCGGGCTCTTTGTGACGCCCCTGCTACCCCGGGGCCTGGTCACGCGCCTGCGAAATCGCGCCGGTGGCACCAGCCCGGCCTGGATCGACAACGCTACGCGCCAGCGCCTGGGCCTGGATGAGCACATTGAACATTTCAGCGCGGAGCCGGGCAAAGACATCGACCCCGTATTTGCAGCGCGCTACAACGCCCTGCGCTGGAGCTCGACCATACACTCCGTGCGCAGTCACGCCATGGTGGGCCGCCAGTACGGCATCGAGGTGAGTCACCCCTTCTTCGACAGCCGCATCGCGGAGTTCAGCTTCGCCATCCCCGATGATCTGTGGTTGGGCGATGGCAGACAAGTTGCCCGAAAGCCTGCTCGGCAACAGACAAAAAGTCATCTTCGACGGCTTCTTCCACGAGTTGCTCAGAGCACGGAACAGTGAAATTCGCAGCACCCTCGCCCACGAAGCATTGTATGATCTGGAGCTGGCCAATCGGGACGTGCTGCTGTCGCAATTCGACGACGCCATGGCAAAGCGGGCCCCGTTTTCCGTCGAATTATTGTTTGCGTTACAGCTCCAGAGCTGGATGTCAACTGTCAGGCTTGAATTTATGGGACCGTCCCGGTACTGGGCACTGTGCCTGCTTGTGGTCATGCTCGCGATGGAGGCGTCATCGCTGCGCGCCGACCCGCCCCAACGCCCGCTCCCACCCTGTGTTACCCAGGAAGCGCCCCGGCCCAACAGCAACTGCATCTGCACGTCGCCCCACGACGATCGTGTAGAGGTTTGCCGAATCTGACACCCCTGGACACCGTGAAGGCCATGCGCATTGTTCTCGGTGCCTTTTGCCTGCTCATATTGAGTCTGTCCGCTCAATGGACGCGGGCTTATCTCGACTTACAGGTGATGCGGCAACTTCTGCGCGACTCGCTGACAAGCAGCACCCAATCGGAGGCTCTGTTCGCTCGTATTGAACACGCTGCAGTACAGCAACCGCTGAATGCGGATATCTACGCCACCCTAGGCCTTGCTCTCACCATGCTACCCATGTCATCGGAGCCGAATGGTCCGCCCAGAGTGTCAATGGAAGACGGCGCCAACGCCGCGCTGTTAAAGGCGCTCCAGCTTCGCCCCGGGAGCGGGCACTTGTGGGCGCAGTACGCCGAGAGCCTGTTTGCGAGCGAAGGGTTTTCTCCCCGGGTGCGCTACGCCATTGACCGTTCCTGGGGCCTCGCCCCGCTCCAGCACACGGTCGTTACCAGGGTTTTCTGGCTATATATGACTGCATCCCGCGATGCCCCCCTGACAGGGGTGGAACGCACAAGGTTCGCGAAGGCCACTGATTGGATGCAACAGAAGGAGCCAGGGCAACTGAGAGCGATGTTAGACACCCCGGGCCTGGTTGATGAGCTATTGGCTCTGGATACCGCAGTCCAGACACGCAACTGGCTTGGGAACCACAGGGCGAAGCTACTCAATCAATGACACCCGCCATTCGACTTAGCGCCGGACTCGAGCACGCTGCCCTTACAATCCTTGGGGCATTGATGCTATTCGCACCCATCCCCCTTGGAAGCAAGCATCCTCTGGGCTGGGGAATTCTTACCACGCTGATTCTTGTTGCTGCGACTCTATGGATCGCATCGACGGTGACGGCGTCGACGACCCGGTCCCTGAACTACCCCAGTCGCATCGCGAGCGGGCTGTTTTTTCTGTTCTCGGCATATATTTTCGCGCAGGCCCTGCCTTTGCCTGCCAGCATCGTAGCGTTCCTGAATCCTGGGGCCCATGCACTCTACTCTGCGGTGGAGCCCGGTGAACCGATAGCCATGGCACTGAGCACAGACCGAGGGGTAACGCTGGATGAAGCATTGCGGTCATCCTCGTTGTTCTTCGTTTTTCTGATGCTCGTAAATCTACTCAACACAAAGCGACGCTTAATCGTTTTCACCTATGTCGTGCTTGCCTGCGGCATCGCCCACGCGAGTTTTGCACTACTAGACGCCGTGTACGATGGCCACCTTTTCCGTCGTCCGATTATTGGGCTTGGTAGTCCATCTGCCTCCATCGCTGGCACCTATAGCAATAGGAATCACTTTGCGGGACTTATGGAATTGACTTTCTTCGTGGCCGTTGCGCTATATCTGGCTCAACTGCGTCGCAGCAAGCCTTTACGCAATACCCGAGAACGGCTGAGGCGTGTTTCGAACTGGCTGCTTAGTGTCCAGCCCTGGTATCTGCTGTCGCTACTGATTGCGCTGGTCGCCCTGCTTTTCAGCGCTTCCCGGGGTGGATTCCTGTCTGCCGCCGCTGCTTCTCTGCTACTCGGCGTGTTCCTCGCGTTTCGGTCTCGATTTCAGGTTTCAAAGGCAAACCTGCTGATCGTTCTCGCGGTGGTTCTGCCGCTGTTCGCAGCGACCGCGCTGGGAGTTGATCGCCTCGCAAAACGACTTGAAAATCGCGGCCTCACGGATGATCGCTACGAGTTGCGCCAGCTCGGCTATCGCATGGCCAGTGACTTCCCCTTCTTTGGCTCGGGCAGTGGGACCTTCCGACATCTGTACCCTGCCTACGAAAACACACCATTCGGCAATGGTAAATTGCTCCACCACGTGCACAACGACTATCTTGAGCTCGCCCTCGAAACCGGCCTTGTCGGCTTTGCGCTATTTTCCAGCGCAATCCTCCTCTGCCTCTATTGGCTGGTCAAAGCACCCTTTCGAATTACCGACCGAACCATCGCGGCAATACGTTTCGGCGGTCTGGGCGGTGTTCTATCACTGCTGATCCACTCCCTGGTGGACTGGAACCTGCAGATACCGGCAAACGCGTACTGGTTTACCGTAGTCCTCGCCATCGCCATGGCGAGCACGAACATCGACCACGACAGGCGCATCAGTCGCCGTTGAGCAGCGTGTTCATGACCGGTGACGCATTCCCCGAGCCGGCCAATGCATTGTATTGCGCCAGGTTCTGCAGCGAATCATTGATGACATCGTCACCGACAGTCAGCCACGAGTGCGCCCCAAACCCGCCTTCGGTTTTCACACCCAGCACCAGCTCAGCGCGCACTCCGATCAACTTGCGCAGCAAGCGCCTCTGAACCAGGCAGCGCCGCAAACAATTCATGGGTTTTAAATGATGGCGCCCGGCAATCTCTGACAGGCGAATGATGCGGGCAGTCCGGTCCCCGGCGTTTCGGTGATCCTCGCCTTCGCGGCGTTCATCACCAGCTTTGATCTTCATCCACTGCGGCCACCGGGCGTAGTCCCTGCGCCCTATCACCCAGTCCACATAGGCGAACAGGCACCAGGCCCGCGCAATCAGCAGCAGGTCCGCCGGGGGCGTACGCAGCAGCTTGGCGACCTTGCTCACCCTGTGCGCTTACTCCGGCACCGCCTCGACCAGTCCCTGCCCCGCCATCTCCTGCAGCAGGCTCCGCAGGTCTTTGGCCACGCGCTCTTCGTCCGCCTCGTACTCGGTAACAATCGCCTCTACCACCGTCGCCTCATCGCCCAGATCCCGCAGCAGCGTGATCATGCGCGCCCCCACCGCATCCAGGGTGTAGTACTCGCCGGATTCAGGGTTCAGTAACACCATTTCGTCAGCTACGTCCTGCAGCAGCGTGGTGTCGGGAATGCGGTATTTCATGGGGCGCCTGCCTCGGGCCGGGGTTTGATGGGAACAACGCGGGGTGATGATTTTTCCATCTCTGTCAGCTTGCCATTGTCCAGTCGCAGCACGCGATCCGCAATCGCGAGACTCGCGGGCCGGTGCGTGACCAGGATCACCGTGCGCCCGACAAAGGCAGTGCGCGCGGACTGCACCAGATCGTTCTCGGCCTGGGGGTCGAACATCGCGGTGGCCTCGTCCAGCAGCAGAATGCGGGGATTGCGCAGCAGCGCCCGCGCCAGGGCGATGCGCTGCTTCTCTCCCCCCGAGAGCTTCACGCCGCCCTCGCCCACCGGCGTGCCGAAGCCCTCGGGAAGGGCCCGGATAAAGCCCATGGCCTGAGCCTGCACGGCCACGGCGCGCACATCGTCGTGGCTGGCGGCAGCGGTACCAAAACGGATGTTGTCTTCGATGCTGCCATCGATCAACAGCACGTCCTGGGATACCAGGGCGATCTGTTGGCGCAGGCTGTCCAGCGCCACATCGGCGAGCGCCTGGGACCCGATGTGTATGCTGCCGGTGCGCGGCTCGATAAAGCGCATCAACAGGTGCAGCAAGGTGCTCTTTCCCGCGCCGTTGCTGCCGGTGATCGCGACCACTTCGCCCCCCGCCACCGTCAGATTCAGCGCCTCATACAACGGCTTGTCGTCGCCGTAGGCAAAGCAAACTCCCCTGAGCACGATGGCGCCACCCG
The DNA here is from genome assembly GCA_963973805.1 of uncultured Halieaceae bacterium. Lineage (GTDB taxonomy): Bacteria > Pseudomonadota > Gammaproteobacteria > Pseudomonadales > Halieaceae > Congregibacter. Next base: position 6,667 of record CAXBBA010000089.1, read on the forward strand.
CATCCACCAGCGCCGGCGCTCCGGGCTCATCCCGCTCGGGCATTTCGGTGAACACGTCGCGCAGGCGCCGCGCCGCGCCGCGTGCCTGCTGCGCCTCACCATAAAGATTGGCCAGCCCACTGACGGGGCGTGTAAACAGCAGGCCGTACATGAGCAGCGTCACCAAATCTGCCACGCTCAGCGCGCCCTCGCGCACCCGCGAGGCGCTCAGGGCCAGCACGACCAGCACCGCCAGCGCCGACAGCAGCTGCAGCGTCGGCGCAAGCATGGCCTGTACGCGAAGCTGTTCCGTGCGCAGGCGCAGCACCTGGTCGTTGCGTTCTTCAAAGCGCTGCCCCGACACCAGCCGCTGACCAAAGCCCTTGATCAGCGCCATGACCGAGAACTGCTCCCCCGCCAGGGCCAGCGCCTCCTCCCCCCTGGAAGTACGACTGACCAGGAACTCGGCG
>CAXBBA010000090.1:0-7090 GCA_963973805.1 uncultured Halieaceae bacterium
TAGGATTTCATCGGGGATATCGTCGGCCATCAGTAGCTTGAGCCAGTCGATGAGCTCCGAGGTCGACGGTTTCTTCTTGAGCCCCGGTACGGAGCGCAGGTCGAAGAACACTTCCATTGCCTCCTGCACCAGATTCTTGGAAATGTCGGGATAGTGCACATCCACGATCTCGCGCATGGTGTCGCGATCGGGAAAGTTGATGAAGTGGAAGAAGCAGCGACGCAGGAACGCATCGGGCAATTCCTTCTCGTTGTTCGAGGTGATGATAATAATCGGACGCTGCTTGGCCTTTACGGTCTCACCGGTCTCGTACACGAAGAACTCCATGCGATCGAGTTCCACCAGCAGGTCGTTGGGGAATTCAATGTCCGCCTTGTCAACCTCATCGATGAGCAGCACCACCGGTTCATCGGCCGTGAAGGCCTCCCAGAGCTTGCCCTTCTTGATGTAGTTGCGTACGTCGTGAACCTTGTCGTCACCGAGCTGGGAATCGCGCAGGCGCGATACCGCGTCGTATTCGTACAGCCCCTGCTGGGCCTTGGTGGTGGACTTGATATGCCACTGAATCAACGGCACACCCAGACCCGCGGCGACTTCCTCGGCCAGCATGGTCTTGCCCGTTCCGGGCTCCCCCTTGATCAGCAGCGGGCGCTGCAGCCCCACGGCGGCATTGACTGCCATGCGCAGGTCATCGGTGGCTACGTAACGCTCGGTTCCTTCAAACTTCATGGGGACTCCGTCCAGATTCTTAGAAATAAACAGGAGCACCGGGCAGCGCTATCGCGGCACGGCGCGGAAAAGGCCAGCAAGAGTAGCGAACCTTGGCAAGGACCGGCAAGGGCTGCGTCGGGGGCCTTCAGGGCTCGGCGGAAAGATCCAGCGCCGGGTCCGGCGCCCGTGCACGTCGCGCACGCAGCACCAGAATCCCGGCCAGGAGTACGCCGACGCCCAGCGCCACACCGGTAAACAACACCAGCGGCCGCAGGGCATGTTCGGTCGCCTCGGGGCCCTGGCTGAGCCACTGAAACGCGAGCACGACCAGCGCCGGCGCCAGGGTCTCGGCACCGTGTTGAATATAGGCCGGGGTCAGCAGAAGAGCCGCCAGGGGCAAGGTCAGCAGCAGCTTCAATGCGGCACTGCGCCCGCGCAGCAGCCAGATATTGAACAGGCCCAGGGCCAGGAGCGCCGAGACCAGGTAGGTGATCAGCGCCAAACGGTAAGCGGACTCCGTCAGCACGGTTTTTCTTCCTCTCTGGCAGTGGCTTCAGCCTCGGGTACGGGAGGCATCTGTAGATAGAAACCCGGCTCCTCGAGCGCCGCGAGCACGTCGGCGGCATCGGCGCGCGCGAGCTTCCGTTCCGGCTTCAGGTGCAGCACCAGCGCACTCTCGGGCTCACCGAAGACCTGGCGCAGGTGCTCGGGAACCCTCGCCAGACCCTCGGCCTTGTCCACATACAGATACATGCCCTCGCGTCGGGGACTGCGAAACACCTCGCAGATGCGACCCTTGCTCATCACAAACTCCTCGCAGCATCCCGGAGTGCGGGCAGCACCTCGGGCTTGCGCCAGCCCTGCCAGCGCCGGGGCTCGTCGATGGACTCCCCCTCCGCCTCACGCACCAGCAATTCCAGATCAGCGCCAGTCATCAGAATCTCCGGAGCTACGCCCATCTCGGCTGCGAGGGACCCGGCGTGGCCACGCAGGGTCTTGAGTGCCTTGCGCTGCGTGCCATCCAACGGCCTGGGAAATGCCGGGGGCAGGTCGCCATCGGGGGTTTGGAGCGCCTCTTCCACAATCTCCAGCAGGCGATCACCCTGGCGGCGCAGTACCGAGGGCGGGACCACATCGAGACCCGCCAGCGCCTCGCGCTGCGCGGGACGCTCCCGGGCAATGGCGAGACAGGCCTTGTCATCCAGTATCCAGCCCCGGGGCTTGTCCGAGGCGCGCGCTCGCTCTTCGCGCCAGGCCACCAGGCGACGGAGCACTTCGAGCTCCCGCCGCGAGAATCGGCCCGCACCCTTGATACGTCGGTACAGCCCCGCTTCCCGTTCGTCCTGGCTGTGCACGACATCCCGGGATTCCTCTACGATCCAGTCCATGCGCTTTGCCGCCGTGGCGCGCGCCTCGAGCTGGGGCCAGAGCTCGTGCAAGTGGAGCACGTCGAGGGCGGCGTAGTGACACTGGGACTGGCTGAGGGGGCGCCGCAACCAGTCCGAACGCGTCTCGCCTTTGTCCAGTTCGATGCCCAGAAGACGCTCCACCAGGGCGCGGTAGCCCATGCCGAAAGCCTCACCGACCAGCGCCGCCGCGCGCTGCGTATCAATAAGCGTATCGGGCACGACTCCCAGCCAGTGGCGAAATACCTCGAGATCTTCACTGCAGGAGTGCAGGAGCTTCAGGCTCTTTCCGTCGCCGAGGAATGCCCCCAGGGGCTCCGGGTCGCCGAGGGTCAGGGGATCCACCAGCCAGGCCCGGTCGCCGGCGCAGAGCTGCAGCAGGGCTATCTGGGGATAATAGGTATTGCGGCGCATGAACTCCGTATCCACCGCCACCGCGGGGGCCTGGGCCAGGTCTCCCAGCACGTCCGCGAGTTCTCCGTCACTGCTGATGAGCGTCCAGTTCATGATGAGCGCACCGGTTGACGGCCTGAAAAGGCATGAGCCAGCGTTGTTCCATCCACGTATTCAAGTTCTCCGCCAAGGGGCACACCATGAGCGATGCGCGACAGCTGCGGCACCAGGGGTTCAAGCATGCGAGTGATGTAGTACGCCGTGGCTTCGCCTTCGGCAGTGGGGTTAGTGGCCAGGATCACTTCCCGGAGTTCGCCGGCCTGCGCCCGTTCTTCGAGCAGCGGCAGGCCGATGTCGTCCGGTCCTACGCCGTCGATGGGCGACAGGTGGCCCATAAGCACGAAATACTGCCCCCGAAATCCCCCCGCCTGCTCGATCGCGAGGATGTCACCGGGCGTCTCGACGATGCACAACAGCCCCGCATCGCGGCGCGTATCGGAGCAGATCACACACAGGGGATCTTCGGACAGGTTGCGGCAGCGCTCACAGCTGCCCACGCGCTCCACGGCATCGGAGAGGGCCACGGAGAGCCCCTGGGCGCCCTCGCGGTCCCGCTCCAGCAGATGCAGGGCCATGCGCTGCGCCGATTTGGGGCCGACGCCCGGCAGGCAGCGCAGGCTCTCGATCAGGGTCTCCAGGGCGGGACTGAAACTTGCCATCAGAAAGGCATCTTGAATCCCGGCGGCATGGGGATGCCACCCGTGAGATTACTCATCGTCTCGCGGTTGACGACCTCAACGCGGCGCACCGCGTCGTTCACCGCCGCCGCCAGAAGGTCCTCCAGCACAGTCTTTTCCTCGCTGAGCACCGCCGGATCGATGAATACGCGACGTACGTCGTGGCGCCCATTCATGGTCACGGTGACCATGCCGGCCCCCGCTTCACCGACCACTTCGGCCTCCGCGAGCGCCTGCTGCGCCTTTTCCATCTTCTCCTGCATCTCAGACTGCATTTTCTGCGCCTGCTGCATCAGGTCTCCCAGGCCACCCTGGAATCCATCGCTCATGGCAAAACTCCTGCGTCACTTGTCTGCATAGTGTATCTGTTGCTGCGCCTCAGGGCTGCTCTACGGTCACCGAGCCCCGTACGATCTGCGCCTGGAAGTCTTCCATAAGGCGCTGCACCCTGGGATCGTCGGCGATGGCCGCCTCGGCTTCGCGCTGGCGCTCCGCCTGCAATCGCTCCCGGCGCATCGCGGGGGTTTCTCCCTGCACCCGCCCCACGTTGATCGCAAGACGCACTTCCCTGCCCTCGCGCCGACTCAGCGCCGCACAAATCACGTTGACATGGCGCTCGTTGAACAGGTTGGTGCGCGTTTCATCCAGGCGGAGGGTCCAGGCGTCGCCGTCTATCGACTCCAGCACGCAATGGGATGCGACGTTGAGCGCGCTGCCTGTCAGCTCGAGGTCGTCGAGGCATTCGTGCCAGGGGGGCAAAGACGGGTCCACCGGTGGCGCGGGATCAGCTGCCGGTACAGCGGGTGTGGGTGTGGCCACCTTCGGCGCGGTGACATCCGGGACGCTTGCGCTGTCCGGGACCGCGGCGCTGGCGGGGGCAGGCATCGCCGGGGATGGCGGCTCCTTGCCCTGCGCCGCCCGAGGCGGCTCAGGCTTTTTTGCGCCGCCGGCCGCCTCCACGGCCCGATCCACCGTCGGCGAGTCCTTGGCAGGTGCCAGATCCTCGGCACCCAGTGCGGGGTCCAGCACCGCCACGGGCCGAAAGGCCAGCAGGCGCAGTACCAGCATTTCGAAGGCGGCGCGACTATCGGCAGCCCGCTGCACCTGCTCGCGGCCGCGCTGCGCGAGGTCGTAGAACAGCTGCACATCCTCGCCGCTCATACGCCCGGCCAGCTCCACCACCTTGTCGGCATCGCCAAATTCACGATCCACAGCTCCAGGCGCCACCTGGGCCACCGCCACGCGGTGTAGCAGGCCCGCCAGGTCGTCCACGGCACTGGAAAAATCTGCGCCCTGCTCACCCATGGCGGCGCAGGCCTGCAATGCGGCCGCGGGCTCATCCTCGAGCACGGCCTCAAGCAGGCGCACCGTGTGCTGGCGATCCACGGTGCCCAACATGGCAGCGACGTCGCCTTCGGACAGCGCGCCGTTGCCAAAGGCAATCGCCTGATCCGTCAGCGAGAGCGCATCGCGCATGCTGCCGGCGGCGGCGCGACCGAGCAGCCACAGCGCCGGATCTTCGAAGCTTACGCCCTCCTCGGTGAGCACATGGCGCAGATGCTCCACCACCCGCTCGGCGGAAAGATTCTTGAGGTTGAACTGCAGGCAGCGCGACAGCACCGTAGCCGGCAGCTTCTGGGGGTCCGTCGTGGCCAGCAGGAACTTCACGTGCTCCGGCGGCTCTTCGAGGGTTTTCAGCAGGGCATTGAAGGAGTGCCCCGACAGCATGTGCACCTCGTCGATCAGGTACACCTTGAATCGGCTGCGCGTCGGCGCGTACTGCACATTGTCGAGGAGTTCCCGCGTGTCTTCGACCTTGGTGCGCGAAGCGGCGTCCACCTCTATCAGGTCGACGCTGCGCCCCTCGGCTATCTCGACGCAGCTGGCGCAGACGCCGCAGGGACTCGCGCTGACACCCTCGTCACAGTTCAGGGAGCGGGCGAGAATTCGGGCGATGGTGGTCTTGCCAACACCGCGGGTTCCGGTAAAGAGATAGGCGTGATGGAGCCGGTTGCCGTCCAGCGCGTGACGCAGAGCCTGAAGCACATGCTCCTGGCCCACCAGGGTTTCGAATGTCGTGGGGCGCCATTTACGCGCCAGCACCTGATAGGACATACGCTTTCCAAGGAGACTGGAAGCGACCCGGACAGCCACACCCCGGCACATGCATCAGCAGTTACCGTTGCTCCCTTCCGGGCCTGGCGGAGTTCACTACCTGGCATTGCGAGGGGACCGCCCGGGTCACCCTGACTAACCCCCTTCCGGGGGCCCGGCATTGTCCCTAAAAGCCCCCTCGCTAGCAAGGAAAACCCTTTCCAACCTACCGGGCGCTGGAAAATAGCGGGTCTGCTACAGCATTGCGCGCAAGGTAAAAGCCGGAATCAGGCCCATGTTAATACTGCTAACATCTATGTTAGTCTTGTTAACATCAAGTTGTCGGACCTCTGCCATGAGCCCCCTTTCCCGTCTCCGTGCCGCACGGGGAACCCTCCTCGCCTTCGTTGTCGCCGTGTTAATCACGGGCGGCCTTACCGTCTCGCTGCATGCCCGCATCGAAGAACAAGAGCCCGGCAGTCACAGCAAAGCCATGCCCGTCGCCAGCACGACCTACCGTAGCCAGGCAGGCTATCAGCGGGAACAGCAGTTTCTGGGCCTGATTCAAGCGGCGACACGCAGCCAGGTGGGCTTTGAGGTCCCCGGGGCGATATCGGAAATTCACGTGAATGAGGGTGAGACCGTCGCCGCCGGCCAACCCCTGGCATCCCTCGATACGCAGTCGCTGAGGGCCCGGCGCGACGGTGGAGCAGGCAGCGGCGGAGCTGGAACTGGCGCGGGCACGCACCGAGCGCCAGGCGCCGCTGAAGGACTCGGGGGCAATTTCGGCCCAGACCTTTGACGACACGCGTCTGGCCCAGAAGGCACTTCTCTCCGGCCTCGAGAGCGCTCGAGCGCAGCTGCACGCCCTGGACATCGACCTCGAAAAGTCCGTGCTGCGGGCGCCCTACGCCGCGCGCATTGGTCGCCGCCTGCTGGATCGAGGTGCGGTCACCCAGCCCGGGACCCCGGTGTTTACCCTCGTCGCCGCCGGTAAGCGCGAAGCCCACATCGGAATCGCCGTGGAGCAGGCAGCCTTCCTGGAGCCCGGAACGATCTATGCCCTGAGCTGGCGCGGGAAACGCATAGAAGCGCGTTTGCGCGCCGTGCGCCCTGACGTCAACCCCGTCAGCATGACCACCGTAGCGATCTTTGAACTCCCGCCGGAAGTGACTGCCTTCGACGGCGAGCCGGTCTCTGTGCGCATCCCCCGCGAGGTCGTTGCCGACGGTGGCTGGTTACCCATGTCGGCGCTCCTCGAAGGGGAGCGCGGTGTGTGGACCGTGTTGGCGCTGGAGGGGCAGGAGGCCCGGACGACAACGCGTCGCGAAGTGGTCGAAGTGCTGCATGTGAGCGGTGACCGTGCCTATGTTCACGGAACGCTGAACGACGGCGACCGTGTCGTGGCCGACGGCATCCACCGCATCGCCCCGGGCACCGTCGTTCGTGCGCTGAACGGGCCCGCCACTGTCAACGCGGGGAACTGATCATGCTCGCCCGCCTGCTCTATACCCACAGCCGATATCTGTGGCTGATGGTGCTCGTCACAATCATGGTCGGCAGCGCCAGCCTCAATTCCCTGGGACGCCAGGAAGACCCCACCATCACCAACTATGTGGGAACCATCACGACCTTCTTTCCCGGTGCCGAACCAACGCGGGTAGAGGCGCTGGTGAGCCGGCCCCTGGAAGAGGAGCTGCGGGCCATCGCCGAGGTGGATGAAGTCCGCTCGACCTCCTCCACCGGTGT
>CAXBBA010000091.1:0-7078 GCA_963973805.1 uncultured Halieaceae bacterium
CGGGCCTGGATCGCACGGTGCTGGATGCGGTGCGGGACTATGTGGCGGTGCCCGATTCGGGGCGAGGCCTTTACCAGAGTGGGGGGCGGGCGCAGCGCAGTCTGCGGCTGCTGAAATCCGTCGCTCCCGTCGCGCGGGGTGATGCCCTGGTGGATGCCGGTGGTGCGTTGGGGCGCGGGCAGACCCTGCGCGTCGATGCAATCGTGACCATCGGGGACCGACTCTGGCTGCGCCGGCGCTGGGTCAACCTCGGAGCCGGCAATGATGGATTGCCCTGGCGCGTGACAAGAACGGAGCCCGTGCGCATTGTGCCCGGACGCCGGGTCGGCTGAGCGCGGGAAACAACGGAAGCAGCGGAAAGCGATGCATAACAGACTACATAACCGTGGCGGCCGAGGCCGGTGCGCGTGAGTTCCCAGAGTCAATGGATGCTCTTCGGCATCGATATGCGTCATATCGGCCAGCAATGGGTGTCGGCGTGGCGGGAGTTTCTGTTCTCACCGGTATCGCCCCTGCGTCGACTCCTCGATGAGCCGGTGCTGTTGATCCGTCCGGAAGGTGCCCAGATCTTTCAGGGTGGTGTCCCCGGCGGTGCCCCGGCGACGCTCCAGGCGCAGCTGTTACCGGACGAACTGGCGCTGGTGCGGCCCCTGACCATACCCATTGCCGCCGAGGCGGAGCTGCCGGCGGTGCTTCAGCACGAGGTGGCGGCGGGCAGCCCCTTCACCCCCGAGGACACGGTGTACGGCTGGGTTGAGACCGGACGCGATGCGACGCACCTGCGCGCCGTGCTGGCTATCGCTTCCCGAGCATCCGTCGGCGCCTGGCTGCGGGAGCAGGTGCAGAGTGAAGCGACGGCGGACGCCGATGACGCGGACGCAGCGCTCCCCGAGGTCTGGGTGGATGCACAGGGAACGCTCGTGACGCTGGCGGGCTTCGGAGAGCATGCCCGGGACGAGGCCTATCGCAAGCGGCTGATCCGCGTGGGGCTCATGGGGCTGGGTGTGCTCCTGCTGGTGGTGCTGTGCGCATCGCTGTTTGCCATGCACCAGGGCGCACGCCTCAAGGAGCTCCAGCAGCTCCAGGCGCAGATTGCGGAGCGCACGCGCCCCGCAGTGGCCATGCGCGAGACCGTTGCCCGGGCGAACACGCTGATCGCCGCCGCGAACGAGGAGCTGCGTCGTTTTCCCAATCCCCACAGGGAGCTTGTGCGTCTGACCGATCTGCTCGACGACAGCGTTTACGTTGCGCATTTTTCCATGCGCGGTGACGAGCTGCGAATTCGTGGCCGTGCCGAGGATGCGGCGATGGTGATGCAGACCCTCGCCGAGACCCCGGCTTTCTCGTCGGTAACGGCCCCGTCCGCAATCACTGCGGTGGGCAACACGGGATTGGAGCAGTTCAATCTGGACATCACGCTGCAGGATGTTGCGGGCGAAGGGGAAGCACCGTGAACTGGCTTCGAAGCCATCGCCGTATCGCTGTACTGTTGGGAGTGACGCTGGTGCTGCCGGTGTATCTGTATTTGCGTACGGTATTCGGCCTCCTCGGTCTGGCGTTTGACTATCGCAGTGATGCGGGGCGAATTACGCCGCGTCTGGAGCGATTGCAGGGCCTCGAGAACTTTGAGGAGCAGTTGCGCGAGCAGCAGGTTGTGGCCCGGGACCGCCTGGAAGCCCTCGTTTATCCGCCCGAGCAGGACCCCTCGGCCCTCGCTGCGCTGCTCCAGTCCGAGGTGCGCCAGTTGCTGGGGCGCGAGGGCATGACCGTAAGCAACAGTCAGGTGCTGCCCGTACGCCAGGACGAGGTGTTTGATCGCGTGTCCGTCAAGCTGACGGTGTCCGGCAGCCTCGGCGCCCTCGATGCGGCGCTTCGAGGCATTGCCGACGCAAGGCCCCGCATTGTGGTGGAGTCTCTCGATACCTTCCCGGCGACCGCGCGGCGTCGAGGCAGTGTCGGTGGGCCGGATCAGAACCTGACGGCAGTGCTTCAGTTGATGGTACTGAGGGCGTTGCCATGAGCTGGATCGCCGACCTGAAGACCCGCTACCTTGCGGCCGCGGCGCCGCTGCGTACGGAGCGCCGCGTGGAACTGGCCCTGTTGCTGCTCACGATGCTTGTGCTGCTGCAACTGCTCTGGTTCCTGGTGGCCAGGCTGTCTTCTCCCTCCATCGATCCGCTGCCGCCCGCGGCGGACAGCATTCGCGTTGGCGCCCTCGCGACCGATGAATCAATCAGTGCTGCCGACAGCCTGCGCCTGCAGACACGGCCCCTCTTCTGGCCCGACCGGCGCCCTGTGGCAGAGGTGAGCGCTGCGCCCGAGGAACCGACGGGCGAGGGGCCTGCACCGGCCCGCAGCCTCAAGAATCTGGAACTCACCGGTGTGTTCGGTGGTGGTGACAGCGGCGGCGCGATCGTTAGCTACAAGGGGGAGCGCCAGCGTCTGCTCGTGGGCGATGAACTCGATGGCTGGACTCTCCTGTCTGTGTCGCCGGATGAGGTTGTCTTCACCAGTGCCGGCACTCGTGATGCGCGTCGCCTGAATCCGGTGCCCGTGCGCGCCGATGCGATCACCCTGGCCCCGGCGGAGCCGAGCGCCAGCGCCGCGCCGGCCCCCGAGCCCGAGAAGGCGGATGCGGCGCAGGCACGTCCCCCGCGGGCCCGGATCAAGACCCCAACAAACAAGCCCCCCGCGGGGGGTTCCCTGACCCTTGGAGGGCCCGGCGCCCAATGAGCTGTCATTCAGATAAGGCAAGACCATGAACAAGACATACCTCAAGCTGGCGGTGCTGTTCAGTACCGTAGGCCCGCTGATCGGAGGCTGTGCCTCGCAGGATTTTCAGCAGATCGCGCGGGCAGAAACGGTCCTGTTGACGGAGCCCGGCGAAGTACAGGGGCGCCCCGAGCCGGTCAAGAGCAGCGAAGACGCCGCGCCGGTCGCCGAGGGGCCGACGCTGGCCAGCTCGGCCCGGGACCTCGCCCAGCGCCAGAGTGAACGCGCCGAGCCCGTGCTTTACGTTGGCAACGATGCTCAGGTCAACATTCCCGAAACGCAGGACCCTGTACGCTTTCTGGGCGACGATGTCAGTCTGAACTTTGAACAGGCCCCCCTGGATGAAATCGTCCACGCGATCGTCGGCGATATTCTCAAGCTCGACTACGTGGTGGACCGGCCCATCAAAGGGCGCGTGACCCTGCGCACCCGCACACCGATTCCCCGGGATGAGCTGCTGGTGGTGCTCGAATCGCTGCTCAAGGCCCACGGCGCGCTGATGATCCGGGGGCGCGATGGCCGCTACCTGATCACCGGTGCGGATCAGGCCGTGAGCCTGAAACCGTCCGTGGGCAGCACCAATGACACGGCGGCGGGCTTCTCCACGATGATCGTGCCCCTGCAGTTTATCAGCGCTACGGCCATGGCCGAGATTCTGGCGCCGCTGGCCGAGAAGAGCGCCTTCGTGCGCGTCGACAATACGCGCAATATTCTCATGCTGGCCGGCACCCGCGCCCAGCTCAGCGGTTGGCTCGAGATCGTCAGCACCTTCGACGTGGACATGCTCGCGGGCATGAGCGTCGGAATGTTTCCCCTCGAAAACTCGACCGTAGAAGAGACCGTTACGGCGGTGCAGTCCCTGCTGGATGCGGCGGGCGGAGAGGCCGGGGATATCAGCGGCATCGTGCGCGTGCTGCCCATGGAGCGCCTGAACAGCGTGCTGGTGGTATCGCCCCGGGCTCATTACCTGGAGCGCGTGGGCAACTGGATCGAGCGCCTCGATGTGGACCCCGACGCGCGCTTCGAGAAGCGCCTGTACGTCTATCCGGTGCAGAACACCAACGCGACGCGTCTGGCGCAGTTGCTGAACTCCATCTACACGGGGGCGGCCGGGGACAGCGATTCGGGGAGCGCAGATCAGAGTGGTGCTGCGCGGGACCAGAACGCGGTGGCGCCCGGTTTGGCGCAGGAGACCATCAGTGGTTCGCGTAACAGCAGTGGCAGTGGGTCCGGCAGCTCCTTCGGGGCCAGCGGCAACTCGGGCCAGGGCGCGCGTCAGGCTGCAGCAGCGATGAGCTCCGTGAGCGTCGGCAGTGGCCAGGGGCCGCGATTGCTGGCCGATGTGCGGGTGGTGGCGGACGAAGAGAACAACGCGCTGATGATCTACGCCAACGGCAAGCAGTACGACATCATCGTGGATGCCCTGAGGCAACTGGATGTGGTGGCCACGCAGGTGATCATCGAGGCGAGCATCATGGAGGTGCAGCTCACCGACGACCTCCAGTACGGCCTGGAGTGGACCTTCAACAATGGCTTCGGGGATTACAGCGGTTCCGGGCAGCTGGCAAACTCGGACTCGGGCCTGGGCGCTGTGGTGCCGGGCTTCTCCTACACCGTGACGAACTCCATCGGCAATATTTCGGCGGTGCTCAACGCGCTGAGCGAGGAATCGCTGATCAATATCATCTCCACACCCTCAGTCATGGTCCTCGACAACCACACGGCGTTTATTTCGGTGGGGGACCAGGTGCCCGTGCTTGAGGGAACCACCGTCACCAGCGGCGGTAATTCCGTGCAGAACATCACGTATCGGGACACGGGTGTGCAATTGTCCGTAAAACCGTCGGTAAATGCCGGAGGTCTGGTCACCATGGACATCGAGCAGTCCGTGATCGATGTGGGCGCCATTGACTCGGCGACGGGGCAGCGCTCCTTTCTGGATCGCACCATCAACAGCCGTGTCGCGGTGCGTTCCAGCGAGTCCGTGGTGCTGGGTGGCCTGATCCGCGAAAATGCATCCCTCGGCGATTCGGGGGTCCCCGTGCTGCACAAGATTCCCGTCGTGGGCAGCCTGTTCGGGGCCACCACATCCGAGAGTACCCGCACGGAGCTGCTGGTTATCATCACACCGCGCGCGCTGTACAACGAAGACGAGCTGCGCGAGGTGAGCAACGAGATGCGCGAACAGGTCCGGTTCATGGAACTGGTGCGGGATCCGCCCCGTTCCGGGGTCAAAACGTACGAAAAATGATGGTATTTTTGCCGGGGCTTTTTTTATTTTTCGGGGGAATAATCCCCGCCATGAGACGCCCATTTAACGCCTGAACGCCCGTTTTTGCGGCGTTTTCGCATCGTTTCGCTGCCTTCGGCGATGCCCGTAGGTCCCGGTTGGGCGCCAATAACGGCGCCTTGACGTCGGGGCTTGAGGCGCACTCCCGGGGCTGATGAGATTCCCGCGCTGGATTCGTTGCAAGCCCTGCGCGGGTGAATGCTCTTTAAATTATCTATTAAATCAGAAGGTTACATAATCCATGGTAAGTGTATTTCGAGTTTTTCTGCTGGCCGCGGTGGTCGTGCTGGGCGGTTGCGCGACGTCCAAAACCCTCTCGCCGGAAGATGTGGATCGCCTGGAGGCGCGCGCCATGGCGCGCTGGAAACTGCTCGAGCAGCGCGACTGGTCTTCGGCTTATGACTACATGTCTCCCGCCTATCGAGAGGTTTTTACCCGCCGCATGTACGAACGGCGCTTCTCTTACATGGTGGAGTGGGAGTTGACTTCGGTTGAAGTGGTTAACTATGATGCCGCTGCAGCTGTGGCGAGTGTGGCAGTCCGGGTCATGTCCAGGCCTGTCAAACAAACTTCAGCGGCCTCAAAAGCAATAGGTGCCGTGCCAACGCGCTTCGTCGAACAGTGGATTCTGCAAGACGGCGAGTGGTGGTACAGCGCTAATCTGTAGATGTGGCAGCGGGTTGACAGCTGGCTGCGGCTAGCAATAATAGCGCTAGCACAATTTTTGGGTTGTAAGACCAATTGTGAACGATGGACACATTAGGAGTCTCCTATCATGAAACAAGTATTTAAGCCTCTTGGCATCGCCGCTGCAGTTGCTGCTGCTTCTGCCGGCTATGTCAACGTTGCGAATGCTCAGCCTGCCGTTGCTAACAACGCGCTGGGTGACCTCGCGCTGGTACCGTACTACACGGTAAACGGCGAGTGGATCACGGGTATTCACATCGTAAACACCAGCGATCGTACGCAAGTCGTGAAGTTCCGCTTCCGTCGTGCCCTCGACTCTCTGGACGCCCTTGACTTTAACGTCGTTATGTCTCCCCAAGACGTGTACGCCGGCTTCCTGTCTGATGACGAGAACGGCAACATTGCATGGGCAGCTGACGACACCACCTGTACGGTTCCTGCCACCACCAATGGCAAGCTGGCTATGCCCGCTATCTACCGTGGCACCGCTGGTGAAGACGACGACGCAGCAACTGGCTACGTTGAAATCATCGCCATGGGTTCTCCGATGACGGAAACGGCTCCCATCGCCGTAGCTGCCAAGCACACCACCGACACGCTGACGCCTGTTGACTGTGCGGCTGTTCGCTCCAACTTCTTCGCCAACGGCGTTGCTGGAACGACTCGCGGTGTTATCGACAACATGACGACTCACCAGCCCGACACGGACGACGTGGACGGTGGTGACAACGTGTACGAAGATTCTGAAGACGTGCTGAAAGTCTCCTACTTCATCCGTGACAACGCCACGGGTATCGAGTTCGGCGACAACGCAGTTCACATCCAGAGCTTCATCGAAGAGCCCACGATCACGAACCAGCAGTTCGGTTACCTGTCTGGCGACCTGAACGGCTTCGACTTCCCTGACCTCGACGGCTCTGAGCCCGTTAACGGTACGCGTGGCCGCTTCGAGCTGCTGCGTGGCGCTGAAGTCCTGGGCGTTGCCAACCTGGTCAACGAGTGGACGGCTAACCCCGCTAACGGCGCGGCCCTGGATTGGGTTGTAACCATGCCCGGTCAGTACGTGATGTTTGACGTAATCAACTACCTCGCGTCTCTGGCTGACGAAGATATCGATTGTGATACGGGTACGCTGGACGTCGTGTGTGACTACCGTGACATCCCCGTAACGGCAACGGTTATCCCCTACAACCGTGAAGAGCTCTCCATCATCCCCGAAGAGGGTGATCTGGTAGTGTCTCCTGCGCCTCCTGGCGTACCGCAGGCTCTGCTGCTCGAGAAGGAAACGAACGTAATCTCCTTCGGTGGCAACAGTGTTCTGGGTCAAAC
>CAXBBA010000092.1:0-7062 GCA_963973805.1 uncultured Halieaceae bacterium
CCCTGGGCTCCGGACTGAACATCGGCGATACCTACGATCAGGAAACCTCCAGTGCCTTCGAGGCGGGCATCAAAGGCCAGTTGTTTGATGGCAGCACGAACGTGGAACTGGCGGCGTACTACACGGACGTCGAAGACATGCAGTTCTTCGAGTTTTTCACCGGCCCCTTTGGACTGCTGCGGGTGGTGTCGAACATCGATGAGGTCGAGATCTACGGTATCGAGGGTTCCTTCTACAGCTCCCTCGGTGGTGGCTTTGACGTGTTCGGCAGCTTCGCCATCAACGAAAGTGAGATCAACAAGAACAGCTCTCGCCCGGGTACGGAGGGCAATGAGTCTCCCTACACGGCACGCTACACGGTCAACCTCGGCGCGCTGTGGCAGGGAGAGGTCGCCGATGGCCTGAACCTGACGGCGCGGGCGGACTACCGCCTGACCGGTCCCACCTGGTTCCACACGGTGCAGGAGAATCAGGTGCGCACGACCTTTGACCTGTTCTTCCCCGGACTGGGCACCGCGGACTATTCCAAGACCCAGCGCGATGCCTATGGAACGCTGGATCTGCGCGTGGAACTCAGCGGGGCTGCCGGTTGGCGCGTCGCGCTGTTTGGCTCCAACGTGCTGGACGAAGACGTGTTGGCAGAGGTGATTCCCTCGGCGGAATTCGGCGGCTCCTTCGTGGCTCCCGGTGCGCGCCGTCTCCTTGGTGTGGAGGTGTGTTACAGCTTCTGAAACTGACACCGCAAGGGCCCCTCTTCGAGGGGCCCCACTGACTGATGGCGCTGCATGAGCGCTGGAGGAGGAAATAACACTATGAGTGAAGAAACCGAAACCTATCAGACCCAGTATCCCCATGGGATGTTGCCGGAGATATCCCCCGAGGAGTTTTCCCATCAGGAATTCGTGAAGTCCCTGAAGATATTTCTCGCCACGGATGTCGCTCCCGGCAACGCCATGACCTACGAGAAAGAAGTGCTTCCCGCCTTTCGAGCAGAGCACGGTCGGGATCCCGAGGATCGCCACGAGATCAAGGCGGTTATGGAGAAGAACGACTACTACCGGTTCTGGAGTAGTTGCCAGCGCAGCAGTCAGGAGATGATGTGGCGCGCCTGCCAGGATACGGTGAAGCGCGAAGCCCCGGCCCTGCTCACGCGCCGGGAAGAGCTGCAGTCCGGGCCGTCAACGCTGAAGCTCAACCCTGAACTCGAAACCCCCGCGTACCACACGGCGGTGGACATACACTGCATGCCCGGCGGCTACCACAGCGAGTTCGCGCCGGACGATGTCTCCAACGGGGCGCTGTATGACCGCGCGGTGTATGTGTACGCCATGGGACGCATGGGGCCCTTCAACGACGATATGGGCGCCTCCACCGTAGCCTGGCTACGCTCCGAAAAACCGGACTTCAAGCCGCGGCGGATTCTGGATCTGGGTTGCACCGTCGGACACAGCACCTTGCCCTACTGCGACGCTTACCCCGAGGCGGAGGTCTATGCCATCGACGTCGCCGCACCCTGTCTGCGCTATGCCCACGCCCGCGCCAACGCCCTGGGAAAAACCGTACATTTTTCCCAGCAGAACGCCGAAGCCACGGACTTTCCCGATGGGCACTTCGATCTGATCGTCAGTCACATCCTCGTGCATGAGACCTCGAAGAAGGCCTTCGACACCATCATGAAAGAGTGCCAGCGCCTGCTGGCTCCCGGTGGCTGGGTGCTGCATGCGGAAACACCCCCCTACAAGGATATGGCGATCTTCGATCAGTTCCTTATGGATTGGGACACCTACTACAACAACGAACCGTTCTGGGGACACTCCCACGAAATTGAAGCGCGGGATCTGGCCGTGAAGCACGCCTTCGATCCGGACTCGGTGCTCGAGATTCTCGCGCCCAGCGCGTTCGAGCAGGGGCTGAACCGTACGGAGGTTCTTCAGTGCGGAGATTTCGGCGGCGCAGGCGTCTGGTATGTCTACGGTATGCAGAAGCCCCTGGCGCAGGAGGCGGTCGCATGAGTGAGTCTGCCGAGGTGACCCAACTGCCCCTGAAATCGAAAGGGCCTCGCCCCTATTTCTTCGACGACCCCGCGGTGGACAAACTGCTGGCCATGCTGCTGTCCGTGGTGGAGGAACTCAGCGTCGAGCGGGAAAAGCGCGATTCCCTGGTGCGTTTGCTCGAAGAGAAGGGCGTGCTTTCCGCCGCGGAGCTCGCCGCCTACATGCCCGACTCCCAGGGCCTGCAGGAGCGGGAAGATCAGCGCCAGTCCCTGCTCAATGCGGTGTTTCGTATCGTACTGCAGGAGGCAGAGGACCTGCAGCGTCCCGCCTGATTCCGCAGTGCCCGGGCATTGCAAACCGTCTCTACTCTTTGCGCTCCGAACGGGGCGCTTTTTTTTGCTCGCGAAAGGGGGCGTCGGCGCCACACCCCGGCGCTTATCGGCCTACAGCGTGGCTGCGACTTGCTCCCGGATACGCGCTCGCAGCCACTTGTGCGCGGGGTCCAGGTGGTCGCGTTTATGCCAGGCCATGTACATGGTTGTCTTGCGGGTTCGAAAGGGCAGGGGAGCGCTTCCAAGCCCCTGCAGATTCACCGATCCCAGGAGGCTGAGCTGCGCCGAAATCAGCTCCGTGCCCTTGAGAAACGCGGCCAGCGCAGAGAAGTTGGGCACTTCAATGCGCGCCTTGGGCAGCTCCGTGGGGAGGGATCGGCGGAGGTTCTCGGTGGCGGTTTCCTCGTCCCCAAAGCGCACCTCGATGCGCTCTGCCTGCAGGAATTCCTCCTTCGACGCCGGAGCCTCGCGCCGATCCGGGTCAAAGAAGCAGCGGACCTGATCTTCAAACAGGCGCACCTGGTAGATATCCGGACCCTCCGGCGGCAGGGGCGTGACGATAAGCTGGCATCGCGCCCTGCGCAGGAGATCTGTCGCGGGTATGCCCGAAGGAATAAAGCGGAAGCTGATGTCGATCGCTTCCGAGTCCAGGGTCCGGAGAAGCCCGGGGAAAATCAGATCTCGCTGGAAGTCGTTGGCTGCGACTGTGAACTGCATCGATCCCACGGCAGGATCGAAGGGCCGCTCATCGGTGAGCGTTTTCATGCTATCCAGCACCGCCTGTATCGGTTCGCGCAGGGCGATGGCTCGTTCCGTGGGGCTTATGCCACGCCCGGCACGGACGAAGAGCGGGTCGCCAAGGATCAGGCGCAGCTTGTCCAGCAAATGACTCACGGCGGACTGGGTGACTCCCAGCTGCGCCGCAGCCCTGGAGATGGAGCGCTCGTCGAGCACGACCAGAAAGGTTCGCAGGCTGCGTCCGTCCAAAGACAAGAAATCGAATTTCTTCATAATAGATATTAGTAAAGCACTGTTTATTTGAATTATAGAGTATAGATACTGAGATGCCAGAGGGCGATGACGCCCTCAGGCAAGAGGAGTACTACGTTTATGCAGACCCAAACCCATGTCCCAACGGAATCCGGCCAGCTGTACCTGAAGAAGCTGTGCCGCCACTTCGCCCACAAGGTGCCCGCCACCGTCACCGGTGATCAGGGGATCATCGAGTTCCCCTTCGGTCGTTGTCTTATCGATACTACGGAAGCCTATATGCACTTTCGCGTTGATGTCGGTGATGATAGTCAGGTGCCCACCGCAGAGCGGGTGATCGGCGAGCACCTGCAACGCATGGCTCCAGCGGAGAAGCTCGAAATCAACTGGCAGAGAGGGGAGGCCTGAGGGCAAGCTGGTCAGGTCCCGGCCCGGAATATAGTATGGCTGCATCTCTCTAGGTGCCCGAAGCATATTCGCCGTGACCGTTCGGCAGTTTTCTGAAGATTGTCCCGACGTAGACGCTGCCCCCGGGCCATTGCTGCTGCGGGGCAAAGTGCTGCCCCCATCCCTGCACCGCGGGGTTCACCGCGGGGCGCTGGTGGATGCCATTTCGCGCCAGCGGTCAGCTCCGGTGACCACGCTGGTCGCCCCCGCCGGGTTCGGCAAGACCGTGCTGTTGCTGCAATACCTTCAGGCTGTCGACGGTGTGGCGACGGCATGGCTGTCCCTCGATCGGGACATGCAGAAGCCGGAGCAGTTCCTGGCCTATCTGGTCTTCGCACTCCGTGAGGCGGGCGTGGCCATGCCCGAGTCTGACGGGGGATGCGGGGAGCCAGGCTCCACGGCGAATCTCCGGGATCGGCTGGCAGTGCTGCTTCATCATATGGAGCAGGCCGGTCCCCTGAGAGTCGTTCTGGATGGTTTTCATCTGGCGGAGAGTGCGGATGTCGTCGCACTGCTGCAGTACCTCATTGATAACTTGCCGGTGCAGGCTCATCTCCTGCTGTCGTCGCGCTTTACTCCGGGACTGGCACTGGCGGAGCTTCAGCTCAATGGCCGGAGCGTGAGCCTGGTGGAGCGTGATCTACGCTTCACCGAAGACGAAACGCGGCAGCTCTTTTCTGCGGGTGGATCCCCGGAACGCATCCGGTCTCTCCACGAACGCTGTGAAGGCTGGCCCGCCGCGTTACAGCTGGCGAAGATGGCGCAGGCTTCAGAGCTCTCGGCAGATAGCGGCGATCTCCTCGCCGCGTCGGGGCTGGCGGCGTATTTGACGCAGCAGGTGATGACCGATGTGGATGGGGAAGAAGAACGCTTCGTCCTGGAGACGTCCATGCTCCATCGCTTCGACGCGGAACTGGCGGATTACGTCCGGGGCCGGGACGACAGCCGCCACCTCCTGCGACGCCTGACGCGCCTGAGTCCCCTGTTGAACGAGCGCGAAGGTGCCTGCGCATATCACGGGTTACTGCGGGAGTATCTTCTCGATCGCCTGCGCGAGACCCAGCCCCAGCGTTTTCGGGTGCTGTGCGATCGGGCGGCGGTCTGGTTTGAAGAGCATGGTCAGGTAAACCGGGCGGTGGAGGTTTCCTGCTTCGCCGGGGACTACCAGAAGGCCGTCGATGTGATTCAGCGCGCCGGCGGCTGGCGTATTCTGCTCCAGTTCGGCCCCGACCTGCTGCAGCGCGTCCTATCCCATTTTTCTCCCCAGGTCATTTCCCGCTTTGACGAGTTGCAGATCTGCCGCTTCTTCCTGCTGCTGAAGGATGGACAGTTTGCTGAAGCCCGGCGGCGCATGGATGAATGGCAACGCTTGCAGGCGGTTCCGGTCTATCCCGAGTATCCGGACATGATGGAGCTGGCCTACGAGATGTACACGGACCTGCCGGTGAGCGACGAGAGTCCTGCGAAGACCGCAGCGATTATTTCAATGCTGCCCCACACCGGCGTTGAGGAGTTGCATGCGATTCTGCGCACGATGCAACTGGTGCAGCTGATCAGTCTCGGTCGCCTGGAAGAAGCGCAGGCCAGCGGCCGTGAAGGTATGCAGTATCTTCGCCAGACCGATCTGCGCTACGCGCTGAACTTCTTCTATTTTCACCTCGGCATGCTCCACGTTATGGCCTGCGACGTTGATCGCGCACAGGAGTTCTATGAATCGGGCACGGAGCTGGCACGACGGGAGTTTGGCAAGACCTACAGCCTGCCTTCCGTTGGGGAAGTGCTCCTCGCAGAGACCCATTACCTGCGCAACGGGCTGGATGACTGTCGAGCCCTGCTGGAGGACGCGCTGCCCCAGGTGACGGTGCACGACGGCTGGTGTGAGATGTATATCGTTGCCTACAGCACCGCGGTGCGCCTGGCCTATGCGACCCAGAGCCTTGACGCCGCGTTGACGATTGCGGATCAGTGCCTGGCCGTAGCGGAAGACCGGCGTCTGGAGCGCCTCGCCGCCACCGCAGAATTCCTTCGCGCCGAGAGTCTGATTCGGTCGGGCCTGGTACAGAATGGCGAACGGGCCTTGCATGGGGTGGACCGGCATCTGGGGCCCGACTGGAGAACGAAACCATTCTTCTGGCAGCTCCAGCACCTCGAACTGCTGGCCCGCCTGCGCGCGGCCCTGGCGCGTCAGCAGTGGGAGCGGGCGAAAGAACTACTGGGCGAAGCACCGCGGCCCAGGGCGGAGCTCCACGGGCTGGAGCGGGCATTGATGGAGGTCGCGCTGTATGCATCCCAGGGCCTGGTGAAGGAGGCCGCCGCCCTGTTCCTGCCCCTGGTGGACACGCTGGTGCATGGGGGACTTTCCCGCCTCGTTCTGGATGTGGGCGATGCGCTTTTGCCTCCAATCACCACACTGCTGCAGCAGCAGGTGGTCACGGATCCGGGGTGCCGCGAGTTCATGACGGCGCTCTTGCGGGACCTCGGCGGAAAGCCCGAAGCGATTGAGAATTCGCTGGACGTCGCGCTCAGCGATCGGGAATACCAGGTGCTGGAGCTCCTCGCCCAGGGCCTGCCCAACAAGCTCATCGCCCGACAGCTCGGTACCAGTGAGAACACGGTGAAGTTCCATCTCAAGAACCTGTTTCGCAAGCTCAGCGTGACGAAACGCGTCGCGGCGATCCACGTGGCCCGGGAGCAGGGCCTACTCCGCTAAGCGCTGCTCGCATCTGCGTTGGGGCTCGGACCCCAATCCGCCTGCCTTTCAGCGGGGGCCTACCTGAACGGGTAGGGTGGCCTGGCTACCCCCCCTGTACGCCTACTCCAACGGGGCTTTGCGCTCGTTGATGCAATCTCTCTAGCATGGCTGGCAATCAATCAGCCAGGGTGAGAGGGCAGCGACGGTGCGAGTGGGAATCGATGTGGGCGGGACCAATACCGATGCCGTGCTGGTGCATGAGGGCCAGGTGGTCGCCGCCACGAAGCAAGCCACGTCCGCGGATATCTCCTCGGGCATCGTCGATGCCATAAACCGGGTGATTGGCGATGCCCGTATCAGCGTTGGAGACATCGACGCGGTGATGATTGGCACGACCCAGTTCACGAATGCCTTCGTGGAACGTCGTTGCCTCGATTCCGTTGCGGCGGTTCGTCTGTGCCTGCCCGCGAGCCAGGCGCTGGAACCCATGGTGGAGTGGCCCCGGGACCTGATCGACGTGGTGGGTGAAAACTACTACCTCACGGCGGGAGGCTACGAGTACGACGGCCGGGCCATTGCACCGGTCGACGAAGAAGACCTGCGGAAG